>MNVG01000023.1 GCA_001871495.1 Candidatus Micrarchaeota archaeon CG1_02_51_15 | reverse complement strand
GATTAGTCGCGTCCTCCTCGTTTTTTAATACGTTTCTGCCTTAGACTACTATAAGTAAAATACTTTAAACAGGTGTTTTTTGAATGGATGTCGGAGAAGTACTGAAGCCTTATTCCAAGCTTATAGATCGCGAGATGGACAAGCGCCTGCCTTCGCCTTCGTCTACCAAGCGGCTTGAGCTTAAAGAGTTTTACGAAATGATTGCAGACTACGGAAAACGTGGCGGCAAGCGCCTGCGGCCATTCTTGTGTATAAACTCCTGCGAATGCTTTGGCGGCAAACAGGAACTAGCCTATCCTAGCGCAACGGCCCTCGAGTTTTTCCAAAACTTCGTGCTAATCCACGATGACATTGAAGACGGCAGCGAATTGCGGCGCGGCAAGCCCGTTTTGCACTTGGTCTACGGTATTCCAAAGGCAATCAATGCCGGTGACGCGCTCTTCTACAAAATGTGGGAAACGGTGTTAGACAACTACGAGTTGATAGGCGCTGAAAAAACGCGGTTGGTGGAAAAAGAGTTCTGCAACTTGCTGCACCACACGCTTGAAGGCCAGGCAATAGAACTCAACTGGAACGAATGCGGCAAGTGCGACATTACAGAAAGCGATTACTTTAACATGATTGAAAGCAAAACCGCGTGGTACACCGTTGCCACGCCTTGCCGCATTGGCGCAATCATTGCCGGTGCGAGTGAAAAACACCTTAAGGCCTTGGTGGACTACGGCGTGCTTCTTGGCAAGGCGTTTCAAATCCAAGACGATTTGCTTAACCTAATTGCCGAAACCGACGAGTACGGCAAAGAAGCGCTGGGCGACATCTACGAAGGCAAGCGCACTCTTATGCTCGTACATTTGCTGCAGCACTGCAGCGCTGAAGAAAAAAAGAAAGTGGAAAAACTTTTTTGCAAAAAACGCGCGGAAAAAAAGAGGAACGAAGTCGAGGAAGTATTCCACCTGATGAAAAAATACGGGTCCCTCGAATACGCCAAGGCCAAAGCGGCCGAATTCGCAATTGAAGCAGGCAAAGTCTTCGATAAAGAGTTCGTCGATGTTCCAGGCTCGCTGGCTAAAAACGCAATGGTGGGCGTGACCAAGTTCGTGGTAACTAGGAAACTTTGAAAACCCACGTCGCAAAAACCTGGTTTTACCTCGTAGAATAAGCTTTTAAAGGAGGTTGCCTTGAGGAATATGAGAGCGGGCCGTAATTTTTACGAGGGAAAAACCCGCTTTCTGAAAAACAAGGTGATTTGAAATGGCAGTAAAGAAACCATTCGGCGGAATGACTGTTTGTTTCGCCAGCGTTTCTGGCGCAACAGTCGGAGAAGTATTCGGGACCGGCAAGATTGCACCCAGCGAAATGACCAAGAAGCTGTGGGCATTCGTTAAGCGAAAAAACTTGATGGGCAAGTAGTTCGGAAACCGTGAGTATTCGTCAAGAAGAAAAGCTTAATGAGTCAAAGTCGAAACAAATAGTTTTTTTCTCTTTTATTTACTTTTTTTCGCGCAAACTTTTTTTTCCAAAAACAATAGCGCCTCAGCAGCCGCTTTCTCTTCGCTTCCATTGAAAAAATGGTCTGTGCCCTTCAACACCCTCGTTTCAAACCCGGCAAACCTTTTTTGCAACGAAGGCAGGGGAACGAAATCGTCGGGGTTCGCAGCAACCACGAACGTCTTGCGGCGACTTTTGTGCACCGCGTAATCCAAGTCGGCTTCCAGCCAATCGCGCCGCGCACGATTGGTCACAACCAACGCCTTGCCGAACAACTTCATTACCCCGTTTTCAAACAAGTGCGCGTATTCTTTCAACTCCCTTCCGGGGGCAAACAAAACCAGTGCCTTAATATGCGGATCGTCCCGCGCAACCAGCAGGCACACATTCGCACCGTAACTATGGCCTGCCAAAAAAACGCGTTTCGCATCCGCGCCTTGGAGGTTACGCGCGAAAGCTAGTGCATCACGCAACTCCTGTTCGTGCCAATGCACGGGAGGCACGTTCTTGCCAGGCTTTTCCGCATTAGCATTTGTAAAGAAAAAACGGATTACTGCAAAACCGGCTTGGCAAAAACGCTTTGCTACGATTGCAAGGAGCTTTTGCTTCGGGTGGCCCAAAAAACCGTGGCACAGCACCAGTACCGGAAAACACTTTCTTTCCTTAGGCAAGTCAACCAACGCGCGAATCCTGCGGTCGTGCGACTTGAAAAAAGCAGTTGCCGTCTTTTGCACGCCTTCTCGGGCAATGCATTTGGTCATCTTGGCTATTGCAATCGTCTTGTTTCCTGCGCGGACGACGTTCTTGCCAGACTTGCGAAAACCGTGTTTTTCGTAAAAGTTTTGAGCATTCGACAAAACTCCTGCCCCAATTGCGTTCAGACCCTGCTGTTTCGCCTCGTTTTCCGGCCGGTGGATAATTGCAGAGCCAATTCCGCGCCGTTGCTTTGAGTGAAGGACGTAAACGTTTCCAACTACTCCGTTTGGTTCAAGCCGGCTCATTCCAATTACGCGCGGGCCGTCGGCTGCAACCACGAAAAAAGACTCTCGTGACTTTTCGCGCAATCGCCTCAAGGAATTGCATTCCATCAAGTCGTCGGCAACGGCTTTCCCGCACTGTTGCGCAACTGCTTCGCAATTACTTTCGATCACCCGCCTGCAGGCGCGTTCGTCTCCATTGCTGAACTTCCGTATCCTTACCAAAACCGATTCCCTGTTTAGTACTTGAGCTTGGAAACATCTTCCTTCAATCCCTTTCGCCAATCGCCGGAATCCGTTTTCTTCAACAATTCGCAAAGCCGTTTGGCAGTAGGTGTCTTCAGCACTTGGCTGACGCGCTCTATCCAGTCCCATGTGTCCTTGTAGCCCACGTCGAAATACTCTCGTGCGGTTATTGCCGCTTCAAGGTAGTCTGCGTCTTTAGCGATTTGCTTGTCAGACTCGTCTTCAAGCAAGTCCAGGGTCTTCTTCCCCAGTTCCTTTCCGAGCAACGCGCACTGGTCTTCTTCAACCCGTTTGGTGGCTTCTTTAGGAGTCTTCAGGTATGCGGATGCCACTTTGTGCCGGTCCAACAGGCGCGCTTCGTGCATGTCGTGCAGCAGCAGTCTTACGGCAAGTCGTTCGGGATTGGCGTGGCCTTCCCTGCAGGCGAGGAAGTAGCCGATTACGGCAGTGCGGAAAGAGTGTTCTGCCACGTTCTCAGGATCGCGTATTTTGGCAGCCCACCAACCCGAGCGTTTGACGAATTTAAGCTGTCCTGATTCGAAAAAATAGTTCAGCAACTCCTTGTCTGCGTTGTCCATTTCAAAAACCCCTTATTTTTCCAGCACTGCTTTTATTCTCCGCACTCCTGCGGAAACGGATTCTTCTTTTAAAATCTTGAACCTGCCGAGTTCGGCGGTGTTTGAAACGTGCGGCCCGGTGCAAACTTCCTTGCTTGCTCCTTTGATGGTGTAGACTGAAACGCGTTCGTCGTACTTGGTTGAAAAGAAAGCCAATGCGCCTTCTGCCTTGGCTTTCTCCAAGGTTTCTTCCCTGCGCTCTACTGGGATGCCTTGGCTTATCCAGGCGTTAACCTGCTGTTCAACTGCCTTCAATTGCTCGGCGTTTACTTTTTCGGAGTGCGTGAAGTCAAATCGAAGCCGTTCGGGAGTAATGTTGGACCCTTTTTGCTGCACGTGCGTCCCCAATACTTTCCGCAAAGCGGCTTGCAGCAAGTGCGAGGCAGTATGCAACGCAACCGTCTTTTCGGACTGGTCTGCCAAGCCTGAAGAAAACTTTTGCTTGCAACTCTCGCGCGAAAGCTCTTGGTGCTTTTCAAGGCAAAGGCAGAATCCCTTTTCGTCAACAGGCAGGCCACGTTCTTTGGCCAGTTCGGCAGTCATTTCAATCGGAAAGCCGTAGGATTGGTATAACAGGAAAGCGCCGTCGCACGAAATTCCGGTTCCTGCAGCCGCCAGTTTCTCGAATTCCTTCAAACCCCGCTCAAGCGTTTCGTTGAACCGTTTTTCTTCCGTTTCCAACTCGTCGAGCACGAACTGCTTGTTCCTAATCAGTTCAGGCCAACTATTGCCGTAAATAGATATGACTTTTTCACCCAATTGCCGGCAGAACTCCTTGCTTGCTCCCAGTTTCCGCGCGTGCCTCACTGCGCGTCGAATCAAACGCCTAATCACATAACCGTGTTCAACATTGCTTGGCCGCACTCCCCGCGGGTCGGCCAAAACAAAAACCGCTGCCCGCAAGTGGTCGGCAATAATCCTTTCGGAAACAACGTCGTGCTCGCAGGCAAGCCCTTGAATTTCTTTGATTAAGGGCGCAAACAAATCCGTTTCGTAATCGTTTTCAACGCCCTGGAGCACCGCGGCCGTGCGCTCCAAGCCCATTCCGGTGTCAACGTTGCGTTGCGCAAGCTTTTCGAACTTTCCGTCCTTGGTTTTTTCATACTCCATGAACACGTCGTTCCAAATTTCGACCCACTTGCCGCAGTGGCAACCCGGGCCGCAACCCTCCTGGTCGCACTCGCGCGAGCGCTTGGCCGCGTCGTAAAATATTTCCGTATCGGGACCGCAGGGTCCGCTTTGGCCTGCAGGGCCCCACCAATTGTCTTTCTTGCCGTGGAAAAAAATGCGTTTTTTAGGCACGCCTAGTTCCTCCCAAATGCGTGCGCTTTCATCGTCTCTAGGCGCGTCGGAGTCACCTGCAAAGCAAGTTACTGCAAGGCGTTCTTTATGGATTCCCAGCCATTTTTTGGAAGTAAGGAATTCCCAGCTCCACTCTATTGTTTCACGCTTGAAATAATCGCCGAGCGACCAGTTGCCAAGCATGAAGAAAAAAGTGTGGTGGCACTCGTCGCCAACTTCGTCAATGTCGTCGGTGCGCAAGCACTTTTGTACGCTCGTCAACCGCTTTCCTTCAGGGTGCGGCTGGCCCCAAAGAAAAGGGACTAAAGGGTGCATTCCTGCGGTAGTGAACAAAACAGTGGGGTCGTTGTCGGGAATAATGGGCGCAGACGGGATTACCGCGTGCGATTTGGACTTGAAGAACTCCGAGTACTTTGAAGCTATCTCCACTGAAGAAAACAAATTCGGTTCACCTACCTTATATCGCAACACTTATAGCCAAACAACTTATTTAACTTCTTATCGCCAAACCCGTTTCCGAGAGCTGAACTACTTTGAACGCAACGGAAGAACACCTTAACGCACTGAGGGAAAAACACCCTGCTCTAGTCATTCCTCTAAAGTCAATGCAGGACGAGCAACTCGTGCAAGACGTGAGCGGAATAATGTCCGCGGCCCAAAAGCACGGCGTTGAAAAAAAAGTCGCTGCAAAAATGCTGAAACTCCTTGATGCTACCATAAACCGCGACTTGTCGGCCTCTTTCACTACTTGCAGTCTTCCGAACGCCAGATTCAAAAGCGTAACCTTGATAAAAAAACCCGATTTTGCGCTCACGCGCCACTTCATTGACGCGTTGTTCACCCACTCACTTGAACACGACCCATTGCCTCCATTGAATGATTTCCTGCACGTATTGAACGCGCGACCCGAAATCGCCTTTTCGCCCGCAGGCGCCAAGCGCGTTGCCCGCCTGCTGTGCGCGACTCGCAGTTGCAGGCCCGAAGCAGGAAAACGGATGGCGCAAAAACTTGCGTCAGCCCTGCATTCGAACACGTTTGGCAGACATTTGGTTCCTGCACTACTTGAAGTCGAGGCGCACGCCAACGCAGGTTCTAACCCCTTGGCTGTTTTTGGCTTGCTTGAAGACTATGCGATAACAGCCAAGTCTTCATTGGAGCGCAGGCAAACCTATCGTTTGGGTTCCAACTGGGAAGACGAATTTAGAGAAAAACTTAAGCGCGTAAGACAACAACGGGATCCTCTTGTCCGCGCCGCCAATAACCTGCGCATTTACGCAAACGCTGCCGAGTTTGAAGAAATAGGTCCTGACGTGCTCGAGCACGTTAGTGCGACTTTCGAAAGTGAAAACAAAGACAATGTTGGCTATTGGTCGATTGTAGACCGGTATTCCAACTCAGCCCTGCGCAAGTTAAGAGAAGCAACCGCTAGAAAGAATAACGGCCGCCAAAACGCAAAATAAGCAGTGGAAGCGGGTGAGACGTACCCCCTTTTTAAACGCTGCCGAGTTTGAAGAAATAGGTCCTGACGTGCTCGAGCACGTTAGTGCGACTTTCGAAAGTGAAAACAAAGACAATGTTGGCTATTGGTCGATTGTAGACCGGTATTCCAACTCAGCCCTGCGCAAGTTAAGAGAAGCAACCGCTAGAAAGAATAACGGCCGCCAAAACGCAAAATAAGCAGTGGAAGCGGGTGAGACGTACCCCCTTTTT
>MNVG01000046.1 GCA_001871495.1 Candidatus Micrarchaeota archaeon CG1_02_51_15 | reverse complement strand
ATTTGACTTCGTGGAATACTTGTTCCGTCAAGAGGATTTCGTGTTTTTCCAGGATTGCGAGCAGTAGTTCCATTCGGTTCGCGGACGAAAAGGCGAGGATGCAGGACGCGTCCGGCACTACTTTCATTAGAGTCTCCCCGCAGCAGCCAGGTCTTGCTCTGCTTCCTTGCGTGAAGCAGGCCCTATCTTAGGCTGTACTCCTCGCAGGTAAAGGGCGTCGACCATTTTGGAGTATTCCAGTCCTGCAATTGCCGCTGCCTTGCCTAGCGATACTTTGTCTTGGCGGTATAATTCGACTGCGAGTTCGAGGTTGCTGGGCTTGTGGCTGGCTACGAACTGCCGCACTGCCTCGCGAATCAACTCGCTCAGGTTTCCGAATGCCCCTGCGTCCACCAGCATTTGCGCGTCGCGCCTCACCATTTCCGGCAAGTGAATGTAAGTACTCTCGCCCAACCAAACCACCTTTTTATTGTATTGTTAGTGTATTTGTTTAAAAAAGTTTGTGTTTTGCTTTATTTGAGGGGGTGTGCTTGTTTTACACTGGGCAGGCTATTGGTCCGAGGGCTATTGGGGTTTCTGTGCAGTTTATGTAGTAGTCGGTTATTGTGCCGCTTGAGTCGTTTATTTTTATGCGCATTGGGACTTCGTTTCTGCAGGTTTGGGTGGTGTTGTAGGTTCCGGTTACGTAGTTGAGTATGCTTATTGTGATTAGTTGATTGTCGTTGGAGTAGTTGGTTTTGGCGGTTGTTGAGTTGGCGTAGAACGAGGTGTTGGTGGAGTAGTTGTAGGTTGCGTTGAAGCCGGTTTCGGTTACGGTTTGGAAGCAGGCTAGTTTTTGGCTTGTTGCGTTTAAGGTTGCCCAGGAGTCGGTAAGGTAGGTTGAGTAAACGGGGAGGTAGGCGAGGTAGGTATTGTTGGCGGTTGTGCAGAAGTCTCCGGTTCCGCTGCAGCCGTGGACTGCGTAGGCTGCGTCCATTGTCGCGTCGGCGACGAGTTTCTTGTGGCTTGCGTTGGCGTCGTAGGCGCGGTCGGCTATTGTTTTGGCGTAGGTGTTTTCGTTTGTTGTTTCGTAGGAGTTGTTTTGTGCAACGAGCAGGACTGTGGCGGTTATGATTGTTGTTATTGTGATTGCGGCTATTGCCGTTGAGTAGAATGCCTTCATTCAGGGGTCACCCACGCGTTTCTTTTTATTGACGAGTTGATGTCTTGGGTGTATAGGCAGGTGGAGTTGTAGTCTTTTTTGATGTCGCAGGTTGTGGTTGGGCAGCTGCAGGGGTTCAGGTAGGCGTAGGCTGTTGCGGTGGCGGCGTTGTCTGCGTTTTGTGGAATTGTTTCGGAAACGGTTTTTCTTGTGAGTTGGAGGGCTTGTGCTTCTGTTATTGTTATTCCGTGCACGTATTTTTCGAGCAGGTAGTCGCGTCCGGCTGTTGCGAGTATGGAGTGTTCGCGGGCAATTGGCGTCGTGTTGGAGGCGGTGATGATTATTGCGGTTGCGGCCGAGATTATTGCGAGTGCGGCCAGTGCGTCGAATGTGAACAGCATTGCTTTTCTTAGCATAGTCTCACTTCAATTGCGCACGGCGTTGAATTGCAGTTGCAGCTGCCGCCGCCTACGCAGTAGGGTGAGAGTCTGGTTGCGGTTGTTGTTTTGGTGCAGTAGTCGAAGCAGGTGAGGGTGCTGCAGTTTTCGTATATTGTGTTTGTGGTGTTGCGTTGTATTGTGCACCAGCAGCTTGGGGTTGTTGCAGGGGTTTGGTTTGCTCCAAGAATGTCGGCGAGTGCTTGGGCGGTTTCGTGGTTGTCTAGCGCGTTGTCGTAGTTGGTTTTTAGTGAGGCGTCGAGGTATAATGCCATTCCGAGTGTTGCTGTCAAGACTATTCCGGCGGCCAGGAGGTCGATTGTGAATAGTTGTCCCTTCATTTTTAGCAGGCTCCTTGGGTTATTGTTGCGGCGTTGCCGTTTTTGGCTATGCAGGTGGTTGTTCCGCAGGCTGCGGTTACTGCTGCGGTTACTGCGCAGGCTGCTTGGCTGGTTGCGTTTTGGGTGGCGTTTATTGTTATGTTGGCGTTGGCTCCGCTTGCGATTATCGAGTAGGCCGTGTTTTGGGTTCCGTTGAATAGGCAGGGGAGGGCGTGGGTAATGTTTATTGAGCTGGCGCAGGCGCGGCTTGCGAGTGCGGCGTATTGGTTTGCTATTGTTTTTTGTTGGAGGATTAACCGCGTGGAGTCGGTTTGGAATGCGGTGTGGAAGTTGGAGAGCCAGGTGAATATTATTAGGAATACGGTGACTGCGAAGAAGAATTCCAGGGTGGTTTGTGCTTTCATGTGGTTTTCTGCAGGGGGTTTTAGGCAATGGTTGCTTAATAGAGTTTTTCTTTTCTACGGGGGATTATTGGTTTAGGGGTTTGTTCAGTTTTTGCAGTATTGCTATTACTGCGATGATTGCGAGGATTATAGCTGCTATTACCGTGTTTTGGCCGCTTGAGTCGAGTGTCTTGATTGCTTTTGTTGCCGCGTCTGTTATTGCGGGGAGTGCGTTTGCGAAATCGGGTTGTCCTGCCATTGTTTTCAAGCTAGTCCGGCCATGTTTTTAATCGTGTTCATAAGAGGAGGGTTGCTGCGTAGCTTAATCCGGTTACGTATAATAAGGCGGGAATTATGAGGCAGCCGTTGCAGTAGCTTCTTCTGCTGCCGGTTGTTGTTGCGAGGAGTCCGGTTGCAGTTGCAGCGGCTGTTACTAGGAGGCCGCTTGGCTCGCATTGGACTGCCACCATTGCTGTTACTATTATTACGCATGCTGGGTTGGTCCATTTGGGTAGGCGTGAGTATGTTTTGGAGATTTTTTTGAATGCAAAGAGCAGTAAGGCGGTTGCCGTGAATAATGCGGCTGCGCAGGCTGTGAGAATCAGGATCGTTTCGGAGGTTGTTGGGGTTCCGAGTGCGTTCATTGCAACTGCTGCTGCTCCCGAGCGGGCTTTGCCTATGAATGCGGTTGCTGCAAAGTCGAACGCGAGTTTGGATCCTGCTATTGCCGATGCAAGGGAGAGGAATGCAATCGGTTTTCTTTCGAGTGCCGAGAATGCGATTGCCGCAAGCACTGCCGGCGTCATTGCCGGAAGCAGTACGGAGGCACAGCCTAGGATTGCGCCTGCCAGCACGTGTTTTTTGTCTATTCGAATGGTTTGGTTTGCCGAATTGTTTTCAGGCGGCGTTTTTCCTTGTTTGGCAAGCAGTAGTGCGGGAATGCAGAAGAATCCGCTTAGGAGTGCAAAGAGGGGTTCGTTGCAGATTTTGTAGTTCAATGCAAGGAATCCTATTGCTCCTGAAAGGACCAGTAGTCCGATTCCTTTTGCGGCTTTGAAAAAGTTTTTTTCAGATAGTACGAACGCGGCTGTTGCGGCTGCCAAGGCCAGTGCCGCAACGGGCTTGATTGCCTCTGCAGCCAGGGGCAGTACGAGGGAAGATAGGGGGGTGAGTAGTATTGCGAGGCAGAATCCTATTGCAAGGGAGTAAAGGATTATTTTGAGTGCGGCAAGCCCTTTGCCTTGGAGTGCTAGTGAATGTGCGGGCAGTACTGAAGTCGCTTGGTTTGCGGATGGGACTGCGAAGAAGACTGCCGGTGCGGCTTCGAATGCCGCGTGCGAGCCTGCGAGTGCCGCTGCGAAGATTGCTAGGGAGATTGGGTTGTCGAACTGGTTTTGCAGGAATTGGAGTATTGCGTTGGTGTGCAAGAAGGGCAGCAGTCCGGCTGTTCCTGCTGCAATGCCTGCTAATAGCGCGAAGGTTTCGTTAATCACTTTCAGTGCACCAGTTCAATCGAGTTGTAATAACTAGGCAACACTTCGAGTTCGCCTTGGTATTCCTGCACTGTTCCTTCGACGTAAACGAACGACTGTTGTTTTATTGAGGCAGGGTCGATTGAGTGTTCGCGCATTTGTTTTGCCAGCGCGGAGAATACGACTATTTTGATGCATTTGCCGTCGCATAGCTTGAGGAAAAAGTTTCCGTTGGAAGAGTAGGCTGAAACTATTGTTCCATAAACCCTTACCTTGCTTCCCGCGTCTTGAAGGGTTATGTCGGCCGCTTTTTTTTCAACTGCCTGCATTGACTTTACGGTTAATGCCATTACGCCTGTTGCCAGTAGTGCGGCTAACAGGCAGAATGCGGCTATTGCAAGGTGTTCGTTGTTCAAAACCAAACCCTCTTTTTCGGAATTAGTTTTGAAGTATTCACTCGAATGCTTTTAACAGAATGAGTTTACGCAAGTTCCAACCGCGTTTTGCTCCATAGCGGCTTTACTGCTTTCACTTTCAACACCTCGCCTTTTTTGAGCCCGTGCGCGTTTATTTCGTATAGCCCGGAGGGAACTGGTGAAAGCAGGGCGTCGCCGACTTCAACGACTGCAAAGCGGTTTTCTGTTGAAACCACTTTGGCTTCCAAAGGGGTTTTCGCTATTGCCATTTTGAACACTGCGTACGTTGCTCCCAGCACTGCAAGGCAGGCTGCAAGCCCTATTGAAGAAGAAAAGAGGTTGGCGGAAATTAGTGCCGCGCACAACACCGCGTCGAGTGCACAGAGCGCGGTTGCAGTGCTGCGTTCGTATTCGGAGAGCTTCTGTGATGTTAGCCAGCCTAGTGCGATGAACGCGGCTGCCGCAATTGCGGAAACGATTAGCGGAAGCAGTGCTGAAGACGCGGCAGAAGGCAGCGCTAGGAAAAACAGGGATTTGACTGCCAGTCGTTTGTTTCTTAGGTTCATTTTCATCCCTTGCTTGCGTTTATGCAGTAAGAATACTTGCCTATTATGCAGTCTGCGCAGTTGCTGCAAGCCCAGGTTTCGTTTCCCGTAATTCCTCCTTTTATTTTTCGGAGCGCCATTGAATTGAATTCCGCACCCGGGTTGGGCACGCGGTTGCCTTGTTTATCGTACACTCGGGGTGAGGCCGTGAAGTAAGTGGAGTTTTTGAAGTAAGTTATTCCCGTGCAGTAACGCGAAGAATTGACTTCAAGCGAGTAGTCGGAGCAGGCCCTGCGCACCGAGGCGATTACTATGCTTGTCTCGGCGTCGTTTGCGGCATTGAGCATGAACACTGCAACCAGGGTTACTACGAATACTATAACCAAGAGGTATTCCAAGCTGAGTTGACCGTGTTTCATCCTGTCACCCGGTTTGCGTGCACCACACGCCGACTCCTGCACCTGAGTTGTTTATTTTTATGAGCATCCAGCCTTGGTCGCCTGAAGGAAAGCACGATTGGCTTACTGCAGGAGCCGAATACAATTGCGTGCCTGAAACCGTTCCGACTCCGCTTACTATGCAAAACAATTTTTTGCTGGTGGTGTTGTAAAGCAGGCAAAGCGTGTCTGCTGGAACGTACTGTTGTATTCTTGCAGTCGAACCGTTTCCTTCAAGGGCAACCGTGTTTACGGCCTGCGAGACCGCGTCGGTAACGCTTTTTGCAACTGCGACGCGGTTGAGGTTCTTTGTTTGCGTCAGTTCGCCTTCCGAAGCAGTAACAAGGTATATCGCAAGCAGCAGCACGAATGCGGTTACGAAGAAGAACTCTATTCCAGTCTGCGCTTTTCGCAATTTCATCTTATCAACCAGCCCAATCCCCAGAGTACGCTTACTGCCCATCCCGCTGCAAGGGCGGGTGCAAATGCAAGCGATTCCCGCACTTCCAATTCCCTTACGTTAGCCTGCTTTAATTCCTTTATCTCCGCTTGAGTTAGCCCGCGTGCCCTGCTGCTGTCTGCCAAAATCCGGTCTTGCTTGGGCTTGAGCATTGATTGCAGTAACGTCGCGTCCATTTTCTTGGCGGCAGCTAACAGCATTTGCAGTGAAAGTCCGCGGACTTCAACTGCCTTGCCTTCGCGCATTACCATTGTGTTTGCGGGAATCATTCCTTCTTGCAGTTCGTTGACGCTAACGCGTTTGCGTAAAAGCCTTGAGCGCACCAAACCGAATGCGTTGATGCAGTAGAATCCGGCAAAGCCTATTGCGGCTGCAGCTGCAAAAAACAACGCCGCTTTTTCCGCGTCGAAGAAGACTGCGGCTGCAAACACTATTGCAGAAAGCCAAAGCGGAATCGGAAGCAACAACAATGCAATAAATACCGCCGCGTATGCGGCCAGCGGGTTGACTAACTCGGATAGGCCGCTTGTTGCGGTTGCAAACAGGGTGCCTGCAGCGGCGCCAGCCAAACCCGTTTTCAAAGCGTTTTTCAAAGCAGGCTTCCAAAGCCGCGTCAACTCCGCGCGCAAGCCCCACAATCCTTTTGCGTTGACTGCCAAAGCCAGCGGAACGGCTGCGAAAACCGAGTTTGCAAAAAACACTGCGAATGCGAACAAACCGGCTTGGGGTGCAACCAATGCAAGAAAGGCGGTTGCGGCTGCAAACAATTTCGCGTCTCCTCCAGCCCACGCGCCGATTCGGTAAAGGAAGTAAGCGAATGCAAATGCCAGTGCCGACGCGCCTGCTGCTTCGGCAATCCTGCCTTGCCAAACTGCAATCAATAACGCGGTTGCCCACGCGCCGTAGTTAAGCCAGTCTGGAATTCGGCGTTCTTTAACGTCCCAAGCACAAGCCGTAACCAAATAGGCTGCGGCGACTACCAATACCGTGAAATCCATTTGCGTTTTCAGTCCAACAGCATTTGCAGGGTTTCGTTGCGTTCGATTGCGGCCCGGTTGGCAAGCACTTCCGACAAGTCGCGCGTGCTCATTGCCAGTGCAAGTACTATCACTAGCACCACCAAAGACAAAGCGAGTATAAGCAGGTATTCCGTAGACGTTTGTGCGCGCGAATCCATTGCATCCTTCCCCCGTTTACTTGAAAGAAGGCGGGGAATAAAAAACCCGCTTCGTCTATTACAGCAACCGTTTTAACCCCGCAAGGTCCTATAATTGTTGCAATAGGAAAAAGGGGGTAAAGGGGGTTAATGCGTTTTTTCAAGCACGGCGACAGCCTTGCAATAGTGGTTCCCGAACCTTTGCGCAAGAGCTCGCGCATCTCTGAAAACGAGGACTACGAGTTCTTCGAAGTCGAACCAGGCGTCTTCATCCTATTGAGCAAGGCGCGGCTTGCCGAAAAAGCCAAGCAAGACGTTTTTTCCCAACTGTGTTCGCGGGCATTTAATGCAAGTAACAGTATTCAAATTGAAAAAAGCCAGGCCGTGCGCGAAACGCCTAGAGAAGAGCAGTCTAAAGTGGCCATAAAACAAGCCGTTGCTTCCAAGCCGGTTGCGGTTTCAAGCGCTTTCGAACCCCTTAGGACCAAGGGATTTCTGGTTATAGAAAATGAAGCAGAAGCAAAGACGTTGTCCAAGTCGCTTGAATCCGAAATCAAAGCAGGCGTAGTCCGAGGAGTAAGGGGTTTCGACAAACGCTTTTACGTAATTTCGACTGCCTTCTTGCAGCAAATGTCGCAGAAAATGGGCGCCGCGTTTTCAGGCAAGGAGCCCCTGAGCGCCGCGCAATTAGCACAGTCACTAGAGTGTGACGAAATAGCTTGCACTGCCGTACTCCAAGTGCTTAAAGAAGACGGCGACGTCCTTGAGAAAAAACGAGGTTACTTCATTGCAGTCAAGTAACGACGTTTAAGCCGCGCGGCCTTGTTGTTCGAGGCAAAAACGGAGGTTGTACTTACTTTTGAAGCATGTTTTCCTGATTTCCAACGGTGAAGAAGACGTTTTCAACGCCGAAAAATACTTCGGCGAGGAACTGATTATACTAATAGTGCTTGACTCGCGGGGAATGGCCGCAGGCGAAGCCGACAAAAGAATAGAAGCGCTTTTGAAAAAAGCTAATTCGTTGAGCTTAAGCCTTGCTCCGCGGGCGGTCTCCAACCGCGTGGTAATCCAGTGGGGAAACCCGTATGACGAGTTGCAACGTTGCTTGGAGCGTGAAGAGGCTGTGCAGTTGCTTTAAGGAAAATCAGAGGCCGATTGCCTTCATCAGAAGTTCTATTATAACGAACGCGGCGGCGGCGACCATTACGAGCTTTGGGCTGAGTTGGATGTTGCTTGCGCTTACGTCGTAGAACCTCATTAGTCCCGTTGAACTAGATGGAGTGCTTATTTTGTCGCCCATTTTAAGTAAAACACCTTTTTTCGCAATCGGTTGCAGAGTTATTGGGGGGCGGGCAATATTTAAAAGTTGTGAACCTCCTTTTTCTTTCTTCGTTCGCGTCTCTGCGGAGCCGCTCACAAGAAAGTTAGCGTTTCTGTTGGCCGAGAAACCCGCGGCTGAAGGCCGCGGATGAATCGGCCGTTATTGTTTTACTTTGAATAGTTTTGAATTTACTTAGCGGCAGCGTGGCCCTCGCTGGCGCGGGGGCCTATAAGTGCGTTGCCGCGGAGGTAAAATCACATGAAAAGTGATTTCGGTAGCGGAAGCTTTCTGAATTCGTTGGCGCATGGTGTCGGACAGTTAGTATACCATTTTAAGTGGTGCACGAAATATCGTTATAAAATGTTACGGTAATCTCGCTTTAAAGACTTAGTGGCGCGAGTAATTTATGATGAAGCTGAGCGCCGCGACGCTCAAGTAATCGAATTAGGTGTGCAAGACGAGCATGTGCATCTGATAGTAAGCATTCGGCCAACACATTCAGTAAGCCAAGCACTATGCTGGTTCAAAACAGCAACCTAGCAAGCTCTTTTCGCACACGAACCAAAATTTCGCTTCCGTTACCTACGAGGCTGCTTCTGGTCGCCAGGCAAATCTATTGCAGCGTAGGCGATATAGACTTAGCAACAGTGCGCGAATACGTTCACTCACAAGACCACCGTCAACATACTCTTACCGAATTCCAGGCGGCGGCGTGAGAAGCCGAGCCCCTACGCAACGGGGCTCGGAGGAACGCCGCCGCACACGGGGTTATAGGGGCGAAGCCCCTATTTTCACGTCATCAGTCGAAAAGGAAGAAAAGTTGTTCTTGTTAACGTTTGTCTGAGCGAGGTTTAAAAATCGCCGTTGGTTAATTGGTTTCGGCGAAAACCGTTTATGGCATACCCTCCGCGTCAAAACTATCCACCAAAAGAAGAAAAGCCGACTGAAGTCCTAGTCAAGGTGCTGGTTCTGGTTGTTTTAGTGGTAGTGCTTCTGGTGGTGCTTACCAAGCTGAAGTTCATGCACTCTAAAGACATTCCGGGCTGGAAAGGCTTTTACTGCGGCGTTATAGAACAAGGGAAGCAGTCGAAGATAATGGTTCTTTACGGCGACGAGGGCTTGGGCGACCCGGAACTGCTTGTCGAACAACTTTCGCGCTTCCGTGTTTCCGCGCCTGCATTGTCTATGCACATTAACAGCGTGAGCACCGGCACGCTCAAGAGCTTCGAACTCGTTATTCTTGAAAAAGCAAGGAAGCTTACGTTCACGCAAGCAGCGGTGTTGGAAGCCTATATGGACGGCGGAGGCAGCATAATCTGGATAGGCGACGCCGGAAGCGAGTACGTGTTGAGCGAGGAAGACCGGCAGTGGGCGTTGATGGAAAACGAGACTTTGCCTTATTCTTACGAGGCTCTTGTCAACCGTAGCCGCCGCGCAACCGGTTTCGATGAAATAGGCCGCCAGTATTTGGGAGTGAATTTCCTGCGCGTTGAAAACGGGTCTTCAGGAGTTGTGCTTAAGGTAGTCGACCGTTCGAACCCGTTGATGGAAGCCGTTGTACAGGAACTCGAGTTGCACGAAGTGCCTTTTGCAGTGGTGCGCGAGAACGCCGTCGGCGCAGCAGGCGGCATAACTAAATCCGCCGTAATTGCCTATGGCGGTCATGATTATCCTGCAGTACTAGACTCCAAGTATGTCGGCCGCATTGTTTACGTCGCGTTTCCGCCCGAGCAGGTTACGCAGTCGAACCAGCCTGGCGGCCTGCTTACCAACATGGTGGATTATTTGGTAAACTGTTGATTTTCCGCGTTTGGCGGGTTTGAGAATGTTTATAAACAAAGGAAGCTGAAATTGTTTTACGGTGATGTTGTTTGAAGCGTGGTCAAAAAGGCGGTGCCGAGGGCGCGATTCCGATTATTTTATTGATTATACTCGCGGTGTTTATTGCAGGCAAGTTCGGCTTAGTTGATTTAAGCGGAGTGCCCGTACTAGGCTCGTTGGTTGCGCAAAAACAAATCAAGGTAATGGTAATAGGCCATTTGAGTCCCCAGATGAATGAAATTCTCACCAGCGAAGAGTTTGTTACTAACAAGGGAATTACGCTGTTGCCAGACATGGACCCTGAAATTGTAGGCCGGTTTACCTCGCTTTCCAAATACGACATAATAATCCTTCAGAACCAGCGCACTTGCAGTTACGCGGCGCGCGAAAAGATTGCCGACCGCGTTAAAGCCGGCGGAAAACTCATTGTAATAGGCGATGCCTGCACGCGTGTTCCCGAAGACTCTACGGTGTTCGGCTGGAAAATCGGGAGGCACACTATGGGGGACATAATGCCTGTCGAAATAGGGCAGTTGCGCAAGACGTTTGCGCAAGGCGAGCTCAAAGTATACGACTGGGAGCACCCGATTTTCGCAGGGGTTACCGACATCGGACAGAAGGGCAAGTACGACTTTTCAGGAGAAATCGTGCAAGTCGTTCCCAACGGCGAAGTGCTTGCCGGAATAGACCCCGGCGACGGCAGGATTTGGTATGGCATTGTAGAAAGCTCGGGCTTGACTGCCGGCAAGGTAATGTACTTCTCGTTCGATCCTGCAACTGCCACCGAGTCCAAGGCCTTGATATATCAAACTTTCTTGTACCTCACTAACAAGAAGGGATAACTCCGTTTGAAGAGGGCGTGTTTCATGCATTTGTTTTTTATTTCATTAAACAGCGCAAGCCAGTTGTCAATTAAAGCAAGGGAAGGGAGTTTGCGATAATAGTTGGAATAGGCAGAGGGACAGCCGCGGCTTTTGCCGCGCTTGACTACAAAGGCAAAGTAGTTGCCTTTTCAAGCAAGAGGCGTGAATTACCTTTGCGGAGTAATGGAAGGCAGGCGAGCGAAACACTAAAAAACCGATTCGTCGATTGACGGTTGGAGAATCGTTTTTAAGCGTTCTCTGAGTAAATGTTTCCGATACGTATAAAGAAGGAGAGTGATTTTTTTGGTAAATATTGTTTCAAAAGGACCTATTACTGTTGACTTGGATAAGTGCACTGGTTGCGGTGTATGCGTCAAGGTTTGTCCCGTCAGCGTTTACGAGTTGAAAAACGGCAAGACTAACGTAAAACCGGGGGCTGAAGACGATTGCATCCAATGCCACGCTTGTGAAGTCAACTGCCCTGTTAAAGCAATTGCAATCGGTTGAAACAACTTTTAATGCAAGGGCATAAAACAGTTGGATTCTATAACTGCATTCGATGCAGCGTTTTCCAATATGTGAATTGTGCGCTTCGACGACTACTTTGTGTAGCGGATGCAACGCCAAGCTCGCAGAAGGAAAGATATCCGAGCTTGACGTGTGCGTTTCCCGCATTCTCCTAAACTCTGAAGACCGGTTTTCAGTTGGGAAAGCAAGTTTCGAGCGCTGCTTTGACTTGGGCCGCATGGCTCTGATACTCACGTCTTTGGAAGTAAGTCCGTTAGTAGGCAAGGGAGGCAGGGTTGCGCAAATGCTTTCAAGGCAATTGGGCAAGCACGTGCGTGTAGTCCGTTCTTCGTCGGATGCGCGCCTGATGCTTGAAGAAATACTATTGCCTATAAAACCGCTGGGAGTAAACACCGTTTTTTCCGCTAAAGGAAGCAGGTTTAAAGTACGCATTGCATTAAAGGATGCAGGCCGTCTGCCAACCGACCGCGAGTCAATAGGAAAAGTGGTGCGCCTCTTGTTCGGAGACAGTGCCACGCTGGTTTTCGAGTGATTTGAAATGACTGTAAAAAAAATGGTTGAAGGAATCCATTGGGTGGGCGCAAACCACTTGGACCGACGGCTGTTCGATGAATTGATTCCCTTGCCTGAAGGAACAAGTTACAATGCGTATTTGGTTCAAGGCAGTCAGAATACCGCGTTGATAGACTCGGTGCTGCCGTCTAAGAAAGACGAACTGATGAAAAACCTTGACGAACTAGGCGTCAAGAAAATAGATTACGTTGTTGCAAACCACGCCGAACAAGACCACTCGGGTTCGATTCCTTTTGTCTTGCAACGGTTTCCCGAATGCAAGGTAGTGTGCAACGCAATGTGCAAGCAAATGCTCGTAGACTTTATGGCAATTCCTGAAGACCGTTTTCTCATTGTTACTGACCGCCAAACCCTTTCATTGGGCGACAAGACTCTGGAATTCGTTTTCGTGCCGTGGGTCCACTGGCCCGAAACAATGTTTACTTTCGTGCGTGAAGACAACGTTCTTTTCACCTGCGACTTTCTAGGCTCGCACTCGGGTGTAACCGAATTGTTCGCCAAAGACGATGTCAAGACAATGGAGGCCGCGAAACGTTATTACGCTGAAATAATGATGCCTTTTAGGCAACTTATTTCCCGCCACTTGCAGACCATTGCGCAAATAAATCCCCGCATTGTCGCAACCAGCCACGGCCCTGCGTACGACAACCCCGGCTGGATAACCAATGCTTACGACGACTGGGTGAATAAAGCGCCTAAAAACGAGGCGGTAATCGCCTACGTGTCAATGTACGGCAGCACTGCCAAGGCAGTGGAGCGCTTGGCAAACTCGCTTTTCAAACAAGGCGTGGTTGTAAAACAATTCAACTTGACTAAAACAGACTTGGGCGAGTTGGCAATCGCGTTAGTCGACGCAGGAACAATAGTTCTTGCAACCCCCACTGTACTAGGCGGCCCGCACCCTTCTGCAGCGCACGCGGCAATAGTTGTAAACGCCTTAAAGCCCAAAGCCAGGTTTGTTTCCATAATTTGTGCCTACGAATGGGGTGGGAAAACAGTGGACGTCTTGAAGTCGCTGTTGCCCCAACTAAAAGCCGAGTTGCTTGAACCCGTTTCAATAAAGGGCGCGCCGACTGAAAAAGACTTTCAGGCAATCGACGGCCTGGCGCAAAAAATAGTTGGAAAACACCTTGAAAACGCGTTCAAATAAAACTACTTTGTTTTCACGATTTTCAATAGTGTAATCTTGAACACCAGCGCCTTGCCGGCCAGTTCGTGGTTGAAGTCGACAGTCGCGTTCTCGTTAGCTATTTCAATGACGGTTCCGCGCATGCCGTTGGAAGCTTGCAATTGCAGTCCCACTGACGCGTTTATTCCCGCCTTCTGTAATTGCGCCAAAGGAAGGTCAAGCACGTTCTGCTCGTCACGCGGGCCATAACCCTGTTCCGGAGGCAAGGTAACTATCTTGGTTTTCCCTTCGTGCATTCCAACTACTGCCGCGTCAAAACCGGCAATCATCTGGCCTGTTCCGACAGTGAACTCGAGGGGTTCGTACGCCGGACGTAACGGAAGCCCTGCCTTTTTAGCTTCGGCTTCAACACTAGTGTCGAAAAGCGTTCCGTCAGTAAGGCTGCCTACGTAATCCACTTGAACAACGTCGCCGGATTTGACTGCCTTTCCATCGGGTATTGCAGTCGCTGAAGGCGAAGCCGCCTCATCGGCCTTGGCCGTACAGCCGAATAACGCAAAAGCAAGCGAAACCAATAACACGATCAAAAAAGCCTTCATCAACCAATTACACCCCAATCATTCCGTTTTTACAAGGAAGTGGGCCCGCGGAGAATCGAACTCCGAGTCTCCCGCATGTCAAGCGGACGTCTTAACCATTCGACTACGGGCCCTAAATTGACGGAGTAATTCTGGTTGCAGTGAATTAAATTAGTTTGGTTTGCGCCAAGCTCAATTCCGTCCTTATTTTTTCCGCGATTACCTGCATTTCCGTCTGCGTCGGTTCCAGCCGCACGCTTGGATTCCTGAAAATCGCGTCGTTTTTATCGCGGGGAATCAAGTGTACGTGAACATGCGCTTTCTTGAGCTTCAACTCGGGCACGAAGGGCCAGTGGTGCTGGATTAAGTCCAATCCCTTTGCGCCGGTTGCATTCATTATCGCAGGCCCTGCGCGCGAGGCCTCGTCGAACAACTCACTACGCACTTTTGCAGGCATTTCCCACAATGACTCGAAATGTTTTTTGGGAACGATTAGAGAATGGCCGACTGCCTTTGGGAACACGTCCAAAAACGATATTGTGTTCTCGCTTTCTGCGACGACGAATGCGTCTGCCTTTCTTGCGGCTATTTTACAAAAAATACAGTTTGACATGTTGTAGTTCTAAACGTAGGGAGAATAAAAAAAGTGGACCTGCCGGGATTTTCAAATTTTTTCGCCAAATGCGGCAGTTCCGCTTTTGGTGAAGCTTTTTGCGAAGAGCGAACGAGCGTCGCAACGCGAATTCGCGATGAGCAAAAAGGTTCTTTGAACCCGGAGATTCCCGCACGCCAAGCGAGTGTGATACCGTTTCACCACAGGCCCGTTTGACAACGCGTCCTTTTCCTCGAGTCCGCCATTCATTTTTGAAGTCGTGGCGGCGGCGTGCAATAAAGGCGCGTGAGTAAGATTATCCCCTGTCTTGTTTTTATCCTATTCGGCGGGCGAGACAAACACTACAGTGTCTCCGCGGAGCAGTACGGTACCCAGCTTGCGTTTTAGCTCGCCGTTTTTGAGTTCTTCGCCGTCTTTCACTACGAGGTTCATATGTACGTCGAAGCTGGCCAAAGTTCCCCTGATTTCCAGGTCTCCTTTGAGTTTTACAAGGACGTTCTTGTTCAACGCGTTGTTAAGCACGTCAAAAGGTCTTTTTTCGGTCATTTGTTTTGTTACACCTCGATTTTTAAAAAACGTGATTTGAACTGGTTTAACGGGCGCGGTTTTTCTTTCCAAAAAGCGAGCCGATTGCTTCAGACAGCTTGGAAAAGATTCCCTTGCTGTTTTTACTGCCTTCAATCATTTTTATTTCTACGCCTGGAAGGGTGTTGGCGATTTGAATCACTGCCCGCGAGTACGCGGCAGCCGGAAGGCGTAGTGCAACCGGCTTCTGCATTGCCGAAGAACGCCTGGCTTCAAAATCGTCAGGTATTTCCGCAATAATCCTTATTCCAAGCAGCGTTTCCAAATCCTGTTTCCTGATTTCCGTCTTGTCGTGCGTAACGAAATTGGAAACTACGCCTATTACCTTAATATTGTTTTTTTCGGCAACGCTTTTTATCTTAAGCGCGTCTGCCATGGAAGTCGGTTCCGGAGTAACCACTAAAATGAGTTCGCGGCAAGACTTTATTGCTGCCATTGCGTCAGGACCCAAGCCCGGCGGACTGTCGACAACCACGAACTCGCTAGTGTCCGCCAAAGAATCAACCGCGTTTTTAAGCTTGGCGTAATCCACTTTCTTAATGCGGTCCAACGAAAGACCAGACGGAACGTATTTCAAGCCACTAGGCCCGTCGTAAACAGCGTCTCGAACGTCCGCATCGCCCATAAGCACGTTATGCAACGAGATAGGCGCGCGGTCTATGCCTAGCATGATTCCCACGCTAGCCATTGCAACGTCCGCGTCCACTAATATCGTTTTCTTGCCTGCACGGGCAAGCGTTATCGCAAGGTTTACGGCCAAAGACGTTTTGCCAACCCCGCCTTTTCCGGACGCAATTACTATAGTGTGCATTCCAAAATCACGCTTGACCTAGTAAGTCTTTCAACTCGTCTTCCGAAACAGGCGGCGAAACCGGAGTCGCAGGCGCTTCCGCTTGTTCCACCGCGTCGGTAATCTTGTACTTCTTTAAGACCTCGGCCTCGCTCGGATTCTCAACAGGCGGCCGTATCTGCTCTTCTAAAGTCCGCGAAAACGACGCAGTCTTGAAATTTTTGTAATCCTTTTCAGTCGGAATCGAAATCGCCTGTTCGTTAAAAGCAAGAATCAACTGCACTTGCTCGTTACTCAACTGGAACAATTCAATAACGCCGTCTTTAGCAGAAGAAGCATTCATAACCCGTACAAAAGCATGGTCTCCTTGCACGGTCTTAACGTGCTTGAAATACTCGTAAAAACTCGCGACAACCTTGCCGTTGTCAAACAACACCACGCCTTCTTCCACGCCGTTACCGCCGTTAATCGTAATACAAGCATAACCGTTAAACGACTTCACTAACAACTCCTTGAGTAACGCCACGAAGTCGACAGCTGCAACGTCGATTCCCGTCTTCACCGGAGTTCCGTAAGGAAGATTCAAAAGCAAACAACACCTTGCCCCCTTTCGGAAGCCGAATGCATAATACTTTGAACTGCTTTAATAAGATTCCGCGAAGTCCGCCTAATGCAGACTTATTGGCCCTTAATCTTTTACGTCAATAACCAAGTCCGCACTGTTCTTCAGCGCAGCACTGAAATCCGGCTCGGTTGCCGCAACAATAGTCTCTTTCCCATGCTCTTTAGCCTTCGCCAAAACAGGCTTGAAATCCGAGTCCCGCGAAACAATCGCAATAGTATCAATCTTGTCGTTGAAAACGTACTGCGTGGCATCAACTGCCATTGCAACATCAACATCACTAGGAACAATGACCACTTCAAAACCCTGGTTTACAACCGCTTCAATCAACTTATCCGAAGCAAACTGGTCCAAAAAAACCTTGGCAACCTTAATCCTGCCGTGCTTGGACAACTTCTTTTTAATCGTATCCAAATCCGCGCCCAATTCCTTCCGCATCATATTAGGCCCGTCCACAAAACACGCGATATTCTTTTCGCTCTTCTTCGCAAACGCCCCTCTCAACTTATCCAAAACAGCCACATAAAACACCTTTCAACCAAAAAACCGTTTAACATTACCCCAAGCTGCTTCCTTAACCGCGTCCAAGCCGATACCCTTGACTTGCGCGATTTCATAGTAAGCCAAACCCACCCTCGCAGGCTCGTTACGCTCCCCCCTGACCGAAGCCAAAAACGGCGAGTCCGTCTCGCAACACAACCGCTCCAAAGGAGTGGCGGCAATAATCTTCTGCCGCTCCCTGCTTTTAAGCGTTGGTTGCGACACCAGCCAACCCCGTTCCACCCCGGCTGCAGCCAACGTCGCGTTACTACAACAATGCAACATAACCCCTTGCTTAAAGCCGGAAAGCAAACGCAAAACCTCTTCGCCCGCCTCCCTACAATGAATAACCACCGGCTTGCCCAGCGTCTCTGCCAACTCCAACTGCGCCTTGAAAACCTTTTCCTGCGCCTTGCGCTCAAGCTCTCCCTTAAAATAATGGAATTCGAGCCCGATTTCCCCGATTGCCGCAATGCGCGTCGCATTAGCCTCCAAAAGCCGCAATTCCGCCTCCAGCTGCTCTTCAGACATTGCGGGCGCGTCGTGGGGCGACGCGCCGATAATCGGAAAAACAAACCCCTTGTTCCGCGCCGCAAGCTCAATTACGGGCTCGTCGTGCTCCAACTTCCCCGAAACACAATACAAACGTTCCACGCCCGCCTCTTGCGCCCTATTCAACACCTTCGGAAGGTCGTCTTTGAACCGCTCGTGCAGCAAATGACAATGCGCGTCAACAAAACCAACCATACTCAAACCAACTTCGCAACTGCCTTAAACAATTCCCGCGAGTTATCCCAATACAACAGCTCTAACGCCCTTGCGGTAGAAACCCAGCGCACCGTTGAATGCTCCTTGCAATAATTGCCCGCCAAAGACGCGCGCGCTTTATGCCCGACTTCAACCAAAAACGCTTCCAGCGACCGTTGCTCGCCGCCCAAACCCGTAAAACACAGCTTCAATCCAGTCGGCTTAGCGCAAACAACATCATTATCGCCAAGGCCTGTTTCCTCGCGCAGTTCTCGCAGCAACGCTTCCCGCATCGACTCGCCGGGGTCGGCGTGGCCTTTGGCAAACTCCCAGCCCCGCCAATGCAGCACGCGGTAAAGCAACAAGAACTTAACGCCGCTTGCAGTGCGCTTGAACACTATTGCGGCGACTCCAGTCGATCCATTGGTAGGCATGCTAAAAACAGGGAGCCGAAGGCTATATAATCTAACGGATTATTTTTAAGCTATGCGCGTGCATTACCCTGTTTTTTTGGTAATAGTGTTAATCCGTTTTTATAGTTTCGCGCATTTCCCGAGGGGGAAAGGAAGGCCGGCACGGCTTGGTTTTCGAAAGGCCTTACTCCAATTACGGGAACTTGAAGCCGTTGATGGAAAATGCGATTAAAAAAGCCATAACGAGGGTGGCCGCGGATGCTTTACGTGCAGGCGAGAAAACTGGTTTTTCTGTCTTGCCTTCTCCGTTTGTGAAAAAGTGGTGCGACTGCAAGGGCGGGAGCGTAAGCGGCGTGGAAGAAATATATTTTTGCTAGGGCGTAAAAAAAGGCAAGTATTAAATCAATGGCTTTGGGAAAGAGTGTAATGCCCTTGGCTAAAAGTCGTCTGAAAGAAGGCGCGCGAGAGTTGATTCGCGAGTGTGCAAAGCCGCGTTTTAACCCTGGTGGAGTTGAA
Organism: Candidatus Micrarchaeota archaeon CG1_02_51_15; assembly: GCA_001871495.1. Lineage (GTDB taxonomy): Archaea > Micrarchaeota > Micrarchaeia > Norongarragalinales > UBA8480 > UBA8480. Next base: position 7,586 of record MNVG01000046.1, on the reverse strand, counting down.
GAGGACGTGTTTAATGCGATGACGTTTCGGCGTTCGCAAGCCGAGATTGAAGCCGAGTGCAAGCGGTATTCGCTGGAACTCGTCCGAGCATATAAAAATGCGTTGGCGAAAGTCAGTAAGCATGCGGCTGACGAGAGCAGTAGTTGGATGACGTTCAGTGCGGAAGGCAAGTCTGCAAACCCGCGGATTGGAAAGTATTCGGCGGTGTTTAAACGCTATTATTCCATCCGGTTGGATTCGGGTGCGCCGCAAGAGAATGCCGCATGTGCAGTTGCGTTCGTGCGCGTACTGCCTTCAATTCGGCAGAAGCTAGAGTCAATAGGCCACGAAGTGCACTTCAAGGTTCCGACGCATTTGTATGGCTTGCTGTACCAAACCGATTCGTTGGTATTGCACTATTTTAATCCCGAAGCAGGCGAAGAGGCGGCGCGCATAATCGGCTGCGAGTTGGCAAAAGCGGGAGTGCGGCTTGAAAAGAGGGAGTTTCGGTCCGACAAGGGTTTTGACTTGATTAAAGGCAGGCGAGCGTGGAGCCATTCGCGTTGCGTGGCGAAGGTAATCGCTAATCACTTGCGGCAATACTGGCGGGCGGTTGCAGGCTTGACTCAAGAACAGGCGGCAGACTGGCTTGGGAAGGCAATTGTGGGCGTGAGCCGTTGGAATCCGGAGTAGGTTGCCGCGTACTTGGATGCCAAAAAAGTTTAAAACCAGCTTTGCCTTAATAGTAGCGTACGTTTTTTACGGAGGTTTAGTTGCAAATGGCTGTTGATAGGGTTTTCGCCCAAATGGGCGACTTGAAGATTGGCAAGTACGTCATAATCGACGACCACCCCTGCCGAGTGGTCAGCATGGACAAGAGCAAGCCCGGCAAGCACGGCGCCGCCAAAATCAACGTTACTGCAATTAGCTTGGTGAACGACAGCAAGCACACTTTGATGAAGCCCTCGGACGCCGACGTCGAAGTCCCAATCGTCGAACGCAAGCGCGCCCAAATCGTTTCAGTTACCGGCAACACCGCCCAACTAATGGACTTGGTTTCCTACGAGACCTTCGAAGTCCCCATTCCCGACGAAATGAAGAACGAAATCGAAGCTGGCAAGGAAATTCAGTACATGGACGTAATGGGACACCGCATACTCGGAAGGGTCTACGAAGGCGAGTAAAGCCGTAGCGAAGTATTTTTGTTTGTCGACTGTAAAGTTGAAATAACCGCCTGCATTTTGAAAAGGGGGACGTTAACCCGCGTCGAATTAGGTTGCAATTGGAAAAGTTAGTTACAGCCCCATTTGCTTTAAGGCGTTGCCGAGGAAGAAGAAGAGGAGTATTGCGAGCATTACGACTGTAGCGTAGGCGAGGAACCTGAGTTCGTCGAGGTTTTGGGCAACGACTTTGTCGACGCTGGCTTCGAAGGCCTCGAAGCCCTCCATGCGGCGGCTCAGCTCGTCGATCTTGTCACCCAGTTTTTCGCAATCGTCTTTCTTCGGCATTGCTTGTACACCCTAGCGCGGTAACCCTTGGCTTCCGTTAATTCCACTGACGGAAATAAATAGGTTTCAAGTATATTAATTGCAACCGCACATTTTTTTGGGTGCGCGGGCAGTTAAGGCGTTGTTTCCATTACCGCTAGGGTGGGGAATGGTTTTGAAATGGAAGAAGTTGTTTCGGTATTTGAACAGTTTTTTGGCTCGTGCATGCAGCACCAGGTCTCCGAGCTTGCGGTTGCTTTTCCACAGCGCAAGAGTTTGGAACTCGATTTTTCAGAGTTGGAAAAGTATAACGTCGAGCTTGCCGACGGCATGGTGGAAAACCCGGACGAGTATTTGAATGCCGCGCGTCGCGCGCTTGTGAATTCCGCCCAGGCGTTCCTGCCTCCGGGCACTAAGGGGTTTGCGCCTTACGTGCGCGTGTACAACCTGCGCTACCCGTTGGTTTCAGTGCAGTACTTGGGTTCCGAGCACTTGAACAAGCTCGTTAAAGTCGACGGGGTAATCGCTTGGATTACGCAAATAAGCCCCCGCATGCACACTGCGGTTTGGGAGTGTTTGCATTGCGAGCACCGCCTTAAGACTGCAACCGAAAAGCATTCGATCAAGCCGCCGCGTGTGTGCCAGTGCGGGAGAAGCAACTTCAAGCTTTTAGAAGAGTCCAGCGATTTTTTGAACGTCCAGCGGGCGAACATGCAGGACTTGGTGGAGAACTTGCGGGGCAACGTTCCTACTACTAACGTGGAGTTGTGGATGGAAGACGACTTGGTTAACCGCATTGCTCCTGGCGAAAAAGTATGCGTTACGGGAATACTGCGCTTGCGGCCGGTTAAAGACGGCAAGGGCAAGAGCAGCGTGTACGCCAAGTTCCTCGACGTTTTGCACTTGGAGAAGAAGGAAGAGGACTTTGAAGAGTTGGAAGTGACTGCCGAAGAAGAGGCGAAAATCATCGAGCTTTCGCGCGACCCCCAGTTTTTCCAGAAAGTCAACAAAAGCGTTGCCCCCGGAGTCTTCGGTTACGACGAAATGAAGCAAGCCATTGCATTACAGTTGTTCGGCGGAACGCCCCACAAGTTTCTGCCCGACGGCCAGCGCATAAGAAGCGACGCGCACATTTTACTAATCGGCGACCCTGGAACTTCCAAGAGTACCTTGCTTTCCTACGTCTCGCGCTTGGCTCCCAAGTGCATTACTGTCGGAGGAAAAAGCGCGAGTTCAGTCGGTTTGACTGCAAGCGCCGAGAAAGACGAGGTTTCTGGAGGCTGGATTCTCAAAGCAGGCGCAATGGTGTTGGCCAACGGCGGAATGGTGTGTCTTCACCCGGACTCGAAAGTGGTTTTTGACAACGAAATTTGCGGGGTAAGCGAGTTGTTTGACGCTGAGCGCGCGCAATCGGCTAGCGTAGGAGGCGTCAAGGTTGAAACCGCTGTTGTTGAAGGCAAGGTGGCGTCAATTGCCCATTCTTCGCTTGAGTCAATATGCGTTCCTGCGACAAAGATAGCGCGGAAGCATTACTGCGGCAAGTTGGTGCGCTTGGATTTTGATAGCGGTTTCAGCTTGAGAGTTACTCCCGACCACTTGCTGTTGGACGGAAATTCCTTGGCTTGGGTTCCTGCGCGGCGGTTTGCCGAAGGTGATTTTTCGGTTTCGTTGCTTAAACTGAATGCCGTAAATAAGGACAACTTGCTTTTCGACTGCCTGCCTGACGATTGGCGGGTTTGCTTGTCGGCTGAAGAGTCGAAGGAATGGACTGCAATAGGCAAGAGGGTCGGTGCTGCAAAAACAGTTGCTCTTGGGGAAATCAGGGGTTCAAGCGTTTTCGAAAAGTGGAGGAACAAGTCCTTTGCATTAGGCAAGAAATTCAAGTTTTCGCGCTTTTTTTCATCTTGCGTAACTCCTGAACTGGCTTACTTGATAGGCTTCGTGTACGGCGACGGGTGCGTAAAACAAGGAAAACGACGTTCTGCGGTATTCATAATCCAATCCACGAAGCATGCCGCGCAACTGAATAGGTTACGTGAATGCTGGCAATCGGTTTTCGGTAGTAAAATGCCCGAGCGCACTCGGTTTTCTCAAAGCGTCATCCGAGGCAAGGCAGTTAAATCGGATTGCGTTAGAATCCAGTCTTCAAGCCACTTGTTTGCTGCAGTCTATTCTTATTTTACTTCTCTTGGCCTCAAGCACTTGCTTGAACTGAATGAAGAAAACATGAAGGCCTTTATTGCAGGTTGCATGGATTCCGACGGATGCATTTCAAACAAGAAAGGCTTCAACAAAAAAGCAAACAAGGAATACGTTGTTTCACACTCTGAGTTCCTATTAAGCGCAAAAGAAGAAGACAATCTCGCGTTCCTACTTGCATTAAGGCGCTTGGATTGCCTTGGCAAATACGTGCCTGCAACTGCGCAATCCAAAGTAGGCCGAATCAGGATAACCAGTCGCGAAGACGTTTCCGCGCTCGTAGACGCAATAAAACCGTATTCCGTGAAGGCCTCTCAAGCATTTTTGGCAGTTAAAAACACGGCCGTACGAGGTGCAAGCGGCGTAATTCCATCGGCGCCGGTTGCGGAAATAGCGCGGCAAATCGCTAAATTAAATACTTCAAAACTCGTAGAACGCGGCTTGTGGAGCAGGACCTGGGAATACAGACACGAAACCAGACCGCTCTCGCGATCCAACCTCGCCAAAATGCTTGAGTTTGCCAAAACCAGTTTGGACGAGGCCACGGTACAGAAAATAAACTGTCTTTTGGCACGGGATTACTTCCTAGACAAAATAACCCGGGTTTCCCAAGAGGATTACGACGGATACGTATACGACTTGTACGTGCCCAAATCCCATAATTTCCTTGCCGACGGAGTACTGGTCCACAACTGCGTCGACGAACTTGACAAGATGGATGACGAAGACCGTTCGGCACTTCACCAGGCAATGGAGCAACAGATCGTCAGCGTAGCCAAAGCCGGAATGATTACGCAATTCCAAACGCGTACTTCAGTTCTCGCCGCAGCCAATCCAAAGCACGGCCGCTTCGACCCCAATGCCTTGCCTGCACAACAGTTTGAAATATCTCCTACCTTGCTCTCCCGTTTCGACCTAATATTTCCTATTCGTGACGTGATTGACGAGTCAAACGACCGCAAAATCGCCGCTCATATTTTATTGGGCCATAAGTACGCTGCGGAAAAACAAAAGCCTGAAGAAGGAAGCGCGGTAATTCCCGCAATTCCAGTCGATTTTCTCCGCAAGTACATTGCCTACGCGCGCAAAAACATTGCGCCCATACTCTCGCAGGAAGCTTCCGACAAGATTCAAGAATTTTACTTGGAAATGAGGAGGATGGGAAAAAAACAAAACAACTTCCCTATTACCGCGCGTTACATTGAAGGAATAATACGGCTGGCCGAAGCCAGTGCTAAAGCCCGCTTGAGCCCGGTGGTCGGAATGCAAGACGCCGAGCGCGCAATTGCACTCCAGCAGTACGTGTTGAAAGAAGTGTTCATGGACAAGGAAACAGGTAAGATAGACACCGACGTAATCAACATCGGCCAATCCAAAAGCAGAATAGACAAAATGCGCACTGTCCTTGCAATAATCCGCGGACTCGAAAAGAAATTCGACCAAGTCGCCAAAGAAGACGTCTATAAGGAAGCAGCAGACGCCGGCATAGACCGCACCAATTCCGAACGCATAATCGACGACCTCCTCCGCCAAGGAGAACTCTTCTCACCCAAGGCAGGCTACGTCAAAAACACTACAAGAGACAAGGATTGAAACTCAAGTTGATAACGCCGAAGGGCGGCGGATGCGGCCAACTGGAAAGATGAAATGGCAGGCTTTTCGTCCAGCGGGACGAAAAGATGTGCGGGCAATTCCCGATGAATTGCAGCGCGTCGCAGAACTGGCGAGTTCTGCGAATGTCGTACCACGCCCGCGTAGGGCGTTGTTCCAATCGCCTGACGCAGAATAAACGGAAAAATGAGTGGGAACTGGCGGCTTACTGGTTTCATCTCGCAACGTTCAAAATCAGGCTGAAACAGTACCTGAAGCGGTGTGTCACTCGTAGGCGTGCTTGCGGTGTTCGAGCCAAGCAAATTCTACGCTTGTGTTGTTGATACGGTAGATTAGCCTGAACTTTTCCATTCTTTCGCCATAGTAGTGGGTCAAGGGAGCGTGTAATGGCTTTCCGAGAGACTGGTTTTCAACCGTTTTTTCAATCTTCTTGAAAACCAGTTCGCGTTGCCTGCGGTCAAGCTTCTTCAAGTCAGCCAAAAAACGGGGCGTGAAACTAGATTAAAAAGCCATTTATAGCAGATAACTTTTATTTTGGAACGTTGTCCGTCGTTATCTGCAAATAGCAAGTAACCGTACAATTTCAATTATTTTGGTTACTTGCTATTACAAGCTTAACTCTTCTTTAAGCTGTTTCAGCGTCGTCTTTTTTGTCCGCCTGTTTTCAACGTCCGCAATTGCCTTCCAAAACTCGGGATTGGAGTGCAACTGCAAGTCCTCAACGTAATTCAAGTACTCTTCCCGAAGCCGGCTTGCCTTACAAACCATCTGCTCAACCGCATTCCGTTTCAAAACACGCGCATCAGCATACATTCCAAAACAACCCGTTAAGATTAGTCGCGGCCCGAAATAAAACCATTCCCCTCTAACCGCGCCTATCACTTGCGGGATTGCCTTTCAACCAGCTTCCTCACCGCCGCCAGCGTCTTGACCGCAAGCCTGGCTCTAAGCATTCTTCTTGCGTCAAAATCGTTGCGCGCGGCTTTCCTGATTTCCTTCACGTCCTTCATCGTCAGCCGCACTACTGCCTTAATCCGGTCGGCGGGTATGCCTTCCTTCGGTTGCTTGCCGAAGGACTTGTACTCCCTGCCAACGGGTGGAAGGCCTGATTCTTTTCTCTCTGGAGAATTCCGGCGCCCTCCATACGCCACGTATTGCGTGACATCTTCATCGTACCCCGGCAGGAATTCGTAGGGTAATTTACCCAATAGCACGACTATTGCTGGCAAGTGTTCCTTGTGCTGGTCATGTAAGCGAAAGTTCTTGAAGCTGTAGTTACTTGCGAACAACGCGCTTCCGATGCTGCGGCGCAATACTTCGTCCAGATCGTACTTATTCAAATCCAGATGGGATATGGGACAAACGTATGGTTGGCCGCGTGTAATCCCTTTCTTCCTTATGTCGGCAATGTTTTCGTAAGGCGTGCCGTGCAACGCAATTCCTTCAATCGGCCACTTTTTCCGTAGTTCCTCGATTTCCTTCAACACGAAAACTAATAGGCCGCAACCCGTATTAAAAGCAATTGCCGCCGCGGTTCCAAAGCGTTTTTTAAACGTCCAGCGGGTATGTTTTGCATGAAGAGAATTGTATTCGCTGCGTTAGTCATTGTCGCTCTTGTTTTGGCGGGCTGCGCTTCAAAACAACCCGGCCGGCCTGCGCCGACTGCTTTCGAAGAAGGGCAGTTCGACGAAGAAGGCATTGACGAAACCGCTTACCCTGAAGTCCAGGCAATCCGGGCGGTGAGTACGCCTAGTCCGGTTGTTTCTCCTGCGCTGCGGGCAACCCCTTTGCCAGACGCGTTTGCAGTAAACCGGACTCACCCTATTGCCGAGCGCATAATTCTTGCATTAACGGCGCCGGGCTGGAGCATGTTCAACTACCCGCTGGATCCATCCACCTCGGAATTAAGCAGGGAAGGTCGCGAGGCCAGCCGCCGCTTCGCTTCCTGCAAACGAGTAACTCAAGTAATTGACGCGATGGCGTTATCTTCTGACCGTTCCGGTTCTCCCGAGCCTTGGCGTATTCCGGGAGCCGACGCCGGCAACAGCGGTTCGGCAGTAGACTGCAACGCGCTGGCGCAAGAAAAGAAGATAATATGTTGCAAGGCTTTTTCGGAAGACGGCGGCTGCGTCGGAACTTTCAACGAATGCGGCGGAGACGACGGCTTCGTTTTCCGTTACGGAAACCAATTCATCTGGGTCGGCCACCCCATCTACTCCTTCCTCCGCGACTCGGCAACTATCTTCGAGTCAATGGAACCAATTGTGCAGGAAAGCCTGGGCAACCCCCAGGCCGCCGCGCGGGTCTTCA
>MNVG01000005.1 GCA_001871495.1 Candidatus Micrarchaeota archaeon CG1_02_51_15 | reverse complement strand
CGTAAAGCGAAGTGCGCGGCAGAAACGCCTCGCCACGAGCCAAACCCCAAGTCATACACACTAAAAAGAAGTTCCAGTATATAAATTATTAGTTATATATGGACTTCATCGCGCCCGGAATCCTCGCGATGGTGCTGCTCTTTGGCTCCGTGTTTTCCGGCGTTACGGTGATAATGGATCGCCAGTTCGGGTTCCTCCGCGAAACCCTCGTAGCCCCGGTGAACCGCGTTTCCATAGTCTTGGGCAAGGCGCTTGGCGGCGCGACCACTGCGGTAATACAGGGCTTGCTGATGCTGGTCATTGCGTTCCTGCTGGGAACGCGGCTCAACTGGTCTTCAATCCCGTTGGCCGTAGTAGTGATGGCATTGATTTCGCTCGCATTCGTCTCGCTGGGAATCGCGCTGGCGTCGCTGATGGAGGACATGCACGGCTTCCAGCTCGTAATCAACTTCCTCGTGTTTCCCCCGTTCTTCCTTTCAGGCGCGTTGTTCCCGCTATCAGGCGCCCCCGTGCCAATCCGTGTTGCGTCGCTCTTAAACCCGTTGACTTACGGAGTCGACGCGTTAAGGCTGCTGTTCCTTGGAACATCTTCGTTCTCCCTTGCGTTCGATTTGGCGGTGCTGTCCACGTTCTTTGTCGCAACCACTTTCGCGGCAGCCGAGCTGTTCAAAAGAATAGAGAACTGAAAATTAATCGCTTGCTTCCGATTTCCAGGCGTCTTTCGGGTTGTCTTTCCTGCGCAATGGGAAGTCGCCACCGGCCAGTGGATTTATTTTAGTACTCATCATGAACGGATTGTTCGAAAAAGCAGCAACACTTTCTTCATTTCCGAGCACCGTCTAAAAGTTGTTCTCGGAAATAACTTTCGATTGCCGGATTTTAAATTTCCTGCGTTTGACAGTTATCTATTGGGGTATAGTTCCAAGGTTAGGGTTCGATTGCGTTCGTGGTATATTAGGCCCAGGATTAAGAAGGTGAATAGGGACAACGCAAACGCCATTGTGCCGAGTTTTTGGTAGAATGCCAGCGTAAGGCCTAGAAAGAGCGTAACTAGAAATGGAAGCAATCCCCAAATCATGAAGGTGTGGCTGCGTAAAATGAATTTTTCACGACTTTTGTAGGGAAACTGCGCGTGGTGGTATATCACGGGCATTGAAAACAGCATGACCGAAACCAAGCTGGTCCACACGGCTATCCATAATAGCGTGTCTGCAATAGGGTCTTGAAACTTTACTGTCAGCGCTACATTTAAGAGAAATCCGAAAATAATTCCTACGGTGGTAATCATGGTCCGGCATTCGGCAAGTACGTCGCTCAAGTGCGCGGTCAAGTGCTCGTCTTTGCCGTTGGTTTGGCTCATTCTCAGCGATACCATTGAAAGCAGTTAACGCGGGTCTACTTTTATATCGTTGCGTTTTCCTTTCATTTCCGATGAAGAAACGGTTTCGCGTAGGCGCGGTTGCAGTCGGCCCTCCCCTAGTGCTTGCGCCTATGCAGGGCATAACCGACGCTGCTTTCAGGTGCATTTGCAAGCGCAATGGGGCGGGGTTGAGTGTAAGCGAAATGGTGTCTTGCGAAGCGCTAGTGCGCAATGCGCGCGCTGCATTCGACAAGTGCACGCGCTTCGAAGAAGAAAAGCCGTTTTCAATCCAGTTGTTTGGCTCGTCACCTCAGCGTTTTGTACCGACTGCGAAAATAATTTGTGAAAAACGGCTTGCTGAAATAATCGACTTGAATTCAGGCTGTCCCGACCCCCAGGTTGCTGCCAACGGGTGTGGTGCCGCGTTGCTCAAGGACTTGAAGGCATTTAAGCAAGTGGTTTCCGCACTGGTTGAAGCCTCGGATTTGCCTGTTACCGTAAAAATACGCCAGGGCTGGAGTCCCCGCAAGGACGTTGCAGTTGAAGCCGCTCTTGTTGCCCAAGAGGCGGGAGCGAAAGCGGTTACATTGCACGCACGCTTTGCATCACAAGGCTATTCGGGGAAAGCCGATTGGAAGGCGATTGCGCGCGTCAAGGATGCGGTGGGAATCCCGGTAATAGGTAACGGCGACGTGCGCAGTGCCGCTGACGCGTTGTCGATGTTTGCGGAGACCGGTTGCGATGCAGTAATGATCGGGCGCGCAGCCGCGTCGAATCCATCTATTTTCGGAGAAGTCGCCGCGCTTGCGCAAGGCCGGGAACTGCAACGTGTTTCAGTAGAGTCGCAGGCGAAATTATTGTTTGAATACCTTGCGCTTGTTTCCGAAAGCGGTTCTTCGCGCCAGAAACGGTTTTCTTGTGCAGTGGTGCACGCACACTGGCTGGCGAGGGGTTTTGACGGCGCGTTAGAAACTAGGAAAAGGATTTCAGCCGCACGCAACGAACTGCAGTTGTTGGCCGCTTTTAAAAACGCTTAAAACTAATCGCGTGCCTAATCCTGCTTATGAATTCCCACATCTTTCGCGAGTACGACATTAGAGGTGTTTTCGGAAAAGACTTTACCGAGCAGGACGCGGAGCTTATAGGCCGCGCAGCTGCTTCGCATTTGAAGCGGCTGGGCGCAAAGAACATGGTGGTGGGCCGCGACTGCAGAGTTTCTTCGCCTGCACTGCGCAAGGCGATTGTGCGGGGCATTGTTTCTGCAGGTGTTGACGTAATCGACGTTGGAATGGTTCCGACTCCGGAGTATTGTTTTGCAGTGGGTTACTTGAAATCAGGCGGGGGAATAATGATTACCGCCAGCCACAACCCGCCCGAGTTCAACGGTTTCAAAATTAATTTCGCGGGCTTTACCGGCAGTTTCACCGGACCTGAAGTGCGGGAGTTGCATAAGATAATTGTTGGCAGCGCGTTTGAAAGCGGGGTTGGAAAAGAAGAGGAAAGGAATGTCGATGAAGATTACTTGCTTCGTTTGCTTAAAGATATTACGACGGACGTTAAACTTAAGTTGGTAGTGGACGCAGGCAACGGGGTTGCGGGGGAAATGACTTGCCGCGTGCTGCGCAAGCTGGGCCATGATGTCATTTCAATTCATTGCGAGCCCGACGGAACGTTTCCTAACCACGAACCGAACCCCGAGTCGGTTTCGACCCTGCGCGACTTGATTGCGGAAGTCAGGCGCAGCGGCGCCGACGCAGGCATTGCCTTGGACGGCGACGGCGATCGGATAGGGCTGGTTGATGAAAGGGGGGAAGTTGTTCTGATAGACCGTTTGCTTGCGTTATTCGCCCGGGTTGTGCTTGAGAAAAATCCGGGTGCAAAAGTGGTTTTCGAAATAAAGTGTTCCCAAGCCCTTTCCGAAGACATTGTTGCGCACGGCGGCATTCCGTTGCTTAACCGTACCGGCCACAGTTTTATTCAAAAGCGCATGGCTGAAGAAAACGCGTTGCTGGGCGGTGAAGTGAGCGGTCACGTTTTCTTCCGCGACCGCGCCGAAGGCGTTGATGACGGTATTTATGCCGCCTGCAGGCTTGCCGAAATTCTTTCGTGCACGAGCAAGACGCTTTCGCAGTTGTTTTCCGACTTGCCTAAATACGTTTCAACAGAAGAAATCTTAGTGGACTGCCCGGATGAAGTCAAGTTCGGCGTTATAGAACGGTTTACTAAGAAAATGAAGGAAAGCGGCAAGGAAGTGGTTGACGTGGACGGCTGCCGCGTGCACTACGTCGACGGTTGGGGGCTGGCAAGGGTTTCCAACACTCGGCCGGTTGTTTCTACTCGTTTCGAGGGAAAGACTCGCGAAGCGCTCGAGCGCATTTACGCCGAGTTCACGCGCGAGCTTGCTATTGAAGGTATTAAGCTTCCGGACTTGAACGAGGTCCACGTGACTAATTGATTTGGTGCCGTAAAAATGCTTTCAATAATAATTCCGGCTTACAACGAGGAAAAAAGAATAGGCGCCACTCTTGAAAAGCTGCTGGACTTCCTAAAGCAAAGCGAGTTCTGCGACTCTTTTGAAGTAGTCGTGGTGAACAACGGTCCTGACGGAACTCCTGAAGTCGTGTGTTCGTTTTCAAAACGCGACGAGCGCGTGCGATTGGTGAATTTCACGCGTCGTTTGGGAAAAGGCGGGGCGGTACACGAAGGGTTCAAGGCTGCCAATGGCGACTGCCTGATTTTCGATGCCGATTCTTCAATGCCCCCGTCTGAAATACCGAAGTTGATTGGTGCGTTAAAGGAATTCGATATCGCAATAGGCTCGCGGCACTTGCCCGAATCCAAGGTAGTGCTGCCTTTTAGGCGGAAGCTTGCAAGCGACGCGTTTTCATTGCTTACCCGTATAGTAGGCGGGCTTCCTTATGCCGATACGCAGTGCGGCTTCAAGGCCTTCAGGCACGATGCAGTTCTGTGCTTGTTGCCGAAGCTCAGAGAAAAACAGTTTGCTTGGGACGTTGAAGTGCTACGCGTTGCTCAAGCATTGGGGTTGCGAGTTAAGGAAATTCCAATAGAATGGCATTATGTTAGCGAAGGAACCGTTACGTTGCCGCGCGCTGCGCAAATGTTGTTCGACTTGGTGAGAATACGGGTTACCAAGTACTAGCGCAGGGTGAGAAGGGGTCCTTTGTGCCAGTGCAGGCCGAAAGCCGCTGCTGCTGTTATTGCGTAAATAATTGCAACTATCACTGCGTTCATCTGGATTCCTATAAGATAGTTCAATGCGAATATCGCTATTACCGGCAGGAAGAAGCCGAAGCAAAGTGTGAAAACGATTTTTTCAACTGCGCCCGTCTTGTCGCCAAGGGCCGCGAGGGTAATCGCGTAGCCTGTAACTGCGAACAACACGGTGCCGACTACGAGCTGGACTATGCTTCCGTAGAAAAAAGGTTCTACCATACTGAAATTAAGGGAGAAACGCTTTATATTCGGTTTGGAAGGTGGGGGAAAACACGAATGAAAGGAACGGATGTTGTAGTTGTTGGAGCAAGCGTGTGCGGCGCAGTTTGTAGCCGTGAACTTGCTTCAAAAGGCGTGCGGACGCTGTTGCTTGAAGAGCATTCGAAAGCCGGAAAGTTCGGCAAGTGTACGGGAATAGTATCAAAACACGGTTTGGGCCTTACAGGAGTGGACTATCGCCGCACGGTTGTCAACGAAGTCAGCGGGGCCGACTTCCACTCCGGCAAAGCCTGCCTAACTGTCTGCAGTCCCCGCGTGCAGGCCCTCGTCATCGACCGTCAGGCATTTGACGAACAGGCGGTTGCGCAAGCCGTTGACGCCGGCGCGGAACTGCTGTTGGGCGCGCGAGTGGACGGCCTGTGCGGCACGCAAGTAAACGCGGGAAACAAGCGCTTTAAAGCTAGGTTCGCAGTGGGCGCCGACGGAGCGGCTTCGGCGGTTGCCCGGTTGGCCGGCTTTCCCGCAATTCCCGCCGGCAAGTTCGTGCTCGGCTATGAAGCCGAGTACTCGCGCGCAAGCGTTGCCGACTCCTCGAAAGTGGACGTCTTCTTCGAGCCCGAGTTCCGCGGGTTTTTCGGCTGGAAAGTTCCCTGTAGTCCGGACTCGGCGAGAATAGGGTTTTGCACTTCTGACTTCGCTTCGCTCGAATTGGGCAAAAGGAAATTAATGGAATTGCCGCGCGTGCGCGAAACCATTGCAGGCAAGGCAAGGCGCGTGCGCGAATTCGCCGCGGTTATTCCGCTGGCGTTGCGGCGGCAAACGCAGCGCCGTAACGTCCTGCTCGTGGGGGACGCTGCAGGCCAAGTCAAGGCGACGACAGGCGGCGGAATAGTTTTCGGGAGCGTTTGCGCCCGCACGGTGGCAGAATGCATTGCAAGCCAATTGCGTGACGGAACCGCGCTTAATTACGAGTGGTCGTGGCGAGCCAAGTTCGGTAAGGCGTTGGCGTTGCACTCCGCACTCCGTTCCGCGGCAAACGCGTTGCCTTCAGGTGTTTGGCCTGCCTGTGTCTCCGCGGCTTCGGCACTCGGCGTTGACACTCTATTGGAGAAATTCGGGGACATGGACTTCGTGGTGCGCTGATTGATTTACTTTCCGAAG
>MNVG01000025.1 GCA_001871495.1 Candidatus Micrarchaeota archaeon CG1_02_51_15 | reverse complement strand
GACACACTCCTCAACTCCAAAACGGGTTCCAGCAAGTGCTGCGGCGCCTGCGGGCCAACCCAATGCAGGACTATCTCGGTTTCCGGAAAAACCTACGAAACAATAACCGCCAACCTAATAGTAAAAGCCGCCCTACGCGCAACCTCCAAACGCCTTCCGTTCTCAACGCCCCTGCGGCCTTTGAACGAGGCCGGGCAACTCCCGAAAGTCCGAAAACGAAACCGCCGCATCTAGTTTAAGGTGTTTCTGGAACTTGTCGTCCGCATGCCTGAAGAAAAAGAAAGGCACGCCCGCGGCTTTGGCGCACTGCAAGTCGTGGGAATGGTCGCCCACGAAAACCGCTTGGCTCGCCGCAACTCCCGCAAGTTCGTACGCCTTGAGAATCCCGTCCGGAGCAGGCTTTGGCCGTGCGTCGTCGCGGTCCACGAAAACATCGAGCTTGTCCAACAGCGACTGCGGGCAATGCAGCCTGGCAACTGATTTGTTCCGCGAAGTCACTACCCCAAGCTTGTGCCCTTCTTTCTTCAACTGCGCCACGGTTTCCTCGGCGTTTTCCATTACCTTAACCCTGCCGCCTTCCTTCAAGGCGTTGAAAAGGGTGGAGTAAAACGCATTAAGGTCGGTAATCCCGTTCCTCTCGAATGCAGCTTCGGAACGCACGAAAAACGAAGTTATAATCTCCTCTTCCGGCAAACCCGCAGTTTCCGGCACCTTCAAGTACGCCTGCAGCCACGCCTCAAGCGAATCCAACAACGTCTCATCCAAGTCGAACAAAACAAGCAAACCGACTGCCTCCTGAAGATAATCCTGCGCGAAACTTAAAAACCGCTTGCGGAGGTTGTTGCGTCTTTTGGAAACGCGGGTTGAGAAGTGACAAACGCATTCCAAAGAAGCGCCGAGTTGTCTAATGCCTGATTATGTCTGACGCAGCGTTCAGGATGAAAGGCGTTTGATTTCTTTTTCTATTCTTTCAGGGTCGAATAGCAGAGTGTCTCCGGTTTCGTTGATGTTGAACCCGTTTTTTGAGAAGAGCACCCATTTCAGCGGTTTTTTGGCTTTAAGCGCTTTCGCCGATTCCTTGAGGTGGTTTAATTCGGCTTGGCCTATTTTTTCGGCGGTCCACTTACATTCGCCAACGTAAACGTGTTCCCGAGTCTCAGCTATCACGTCTATCTCCCTTTGCTCAAAGACCCTCGGCGCGATTTCCGCCGAGCCCCACCACCGCCCAACCTTGATTATCTTCTCATTGTTAAGATATTCTGCGAGAAACTCCCTGCAGAACGGCTCGAATCGTTTGCTCACGAAATCGTTCAGCTCTTTCTCGCTTGGAGGCTGAGTCTTTCCGTAGACATTCGCGAACCAGAATGATGTCAGGTTGTCCTTAAGTGAGTAGATGCCTTTCTTGCTTCGCGTGAGGCTTTGTCCGAATGGGACAGTCCGGTCAATCATCTGGAAGTCCCTTTGGAGCGCAGCAAGATACTTGGAGAGCGTCGTCTGCTTGGTGCCTAATCTGTTAGCTAGTTCGCTTGGCGCCACCAATCCCGCCCCGATCGCTTCGATTATCGAGAAATATTTCTTGTAGCTCGCGCCGAACTCTTGCCGGAGGATATTCTGGCCTTCCTCTTTTAGCGGCGCGGCGACATCGAAGAAAAGCGCGTTCACGACATCCTGCGTTCCCCGCTTTTCCATCAGCTCAAAGTAGAATGGTATGCCCCCGAATATGCAGAAGTTACGGATTTTTTCAGTTGCGTTCTCCACGCCGAGGTCTGTTTGCATCTTCCAGACTACTTTGAATGGCAACGATTGTAGCATCATCGAGTAGCCAGCCCGGCTGAACAACGGCGCCTTTTGGCGCGTGAAAATCTTGTTCATCATGCGGACGTACGAACCTGAGAATATCAGTATTTTCGATGAGCTGCCTTTGTGCGTCTCCCATGCGCTTTGGAATTCATACGGAATCGATTTATTGACCTCGACCAGGTTCGGGAACTCATCTATGTACAATATGCGCCGCTTGGACTTGGTGAAGAAGTAGCTTAACGCCTCTTTTACGCTGTTGAACGTCGGAGTATATATCTCGTCTTTCAAGACCTCGGCGAAGTCTGCTGCCACCTGTTTCTCCTCTTTTGGCACCACGAGGATCTTGACCGCATCTTTTCCTTTTAGGAACTCGTCTACAAGCCGGGTCTTGCCGACACGCCGCCTGCCGCTGATGACTATCATCTCGGCGCTCTTGCCGGAACATGCCTTCTCGAGCGCAGCCAATTCGCTTTCCCGATCGTAAAATTTCATATTATCCAACACTAAGATAATCCTATGACTGGATAACTATTTAAGCACGACTGTAGATTATTGAAACTACTGAACTACCGTGGGAACAGAGATTATCCTGCAGTTGGATAATCTTGCCCGAACGTTGACCCAATGGCTGCAAACACCTATTTTGTTCGCGATAACTTATGTCTGGAGCTAGTAAATGGCAACAAAATCCGATTATGCGAAGTGCACCCGTTCTGCACTGAGACCTGGACTGAGTGCAGACGGTTCTGGGGCTCACTTCCAAAACCGTGATTTGAGGCCTGGACGCCGTGCAGACGGAAGAAAAGGGCACTACCCGACCGTTCCTAGGAAAAAGCCGGGTAGTGATTGGAGTCTTGGATAGAGTGCAGGGGGAGAGATTTGAACTCTCGAAGGCGCTTGGCCACGGGATTTCTTAATTTTCACCGTCGTTTTTTGGTGAAGCTTTTTGAGTTGAGGCGGAGCGCGCGGCAGTGCGCGTAGTCGAAACTCAAAAAGGTTCCTTAAGTCCCGCCCATTGTCCGGAAACCCTTCTTTTAGAAAGGGTTTTTTCCAGGCTCTGGTACCCCTGCGTGGTTATTATTGTGTGGTTACGGCAATAAAAAACGAGGAGGAAACGGAAGGGGGCGTATTTTTTACGCGTTGTACTTGCGTGCGCGTGCTAGGAACGAGTGGGTTATATTTAGGATTTTTTGGCCTGTTTTGGAAACTTTTTGTCCTCCTAGTGCGCGTCCTTTTGCGGCAGGGGTGTTGAGGCTAAGCAGTTCTCCTGGTCGGTTTCCTTGTTTGGGTTGTTTTATTACTCCTTGTTGTTTCAGCCAGTCCCTTGCTTTTTCGTAGTGTGTTGCATTGAATTTTTCGCCGAGTTTGGCGGTTATGTTGGCTTTGATTTGTGGTTCTTCTGCGTAACTGTCGCCTATTAATGGGCTGGTTGTGCCGAGGTTTAGGAAGCCGTGTATTATTATTGCTTGGGCGTGTTCGCGGTCAATGTTTTCCGGAAGCCACTTGGTTAGGTTTAGGCGGTGGTGGATGGTAGCGAGCGAAAATTGTTTAGGCGTTTTTTTGGCTTCGTTCTTCTCGGAAGGGGGTTGTGTCTTTGTTTTTGGTGTGGGAATCGCGGTGGGTTGTCCGCTTGGCAAGGGTGGTTTTGGGACTTCAGGGGTTGTGTTTTTCTGTTCGCTTGGCGGGTTTAGGGGTATGTGTTCGGGGTGGGTGTTGCGTGCGGTAAACGCGAACTTGTCGAAGGGCCAGGCGGGCCTTGCGTCGTGTGCCTGCATAAGTTGTTCGAGCGTGATTCCGTGGTTTTCGCAGGCGTGCACTGCGTTGAGTATGTCTTGTTTGTTTTGCGCGCGTTTTTCTACTTCTATTATTTTGCGGCCGTGTTGGTAGTGTATTGTGAACCATTGGCTTATGGGCAAGAATTTCTTTCCGTTGGCCCACGAACGGACTGCGGCTTTGAGTTGTGTGGGCTTGAATTCGCGGTGGTGTACTTCCTTGGAGTTGACGAGGTTGATTGCATCGGTGTTTGTGAACTTGCCGTTGCTGCGGAGTACTTGAGCTGCAAGTAAGTGGACGAACTCGGAATTGGCGTTGAGTTTTACTAGCTCTAGGGGTGTGAAGGCCTTTCGCGCGTTAAGAAAACGGCTTACTGTCCGGTTGCACGCCCGGTGTAGAATGTGTTTTATTCCCGTGTAGTTCTTGGTTTCTTCCAGTTCGGGCAGTTCGCGTGCTTCCTTTTCGGTTACTATGTCGCTGCTTTTGTCGAAGAAGGCGGAGAATGCTTTTAATTCTTCGGAAGTTATTCGGGTTCCTCGTTTTTCAAACCGGTCGTAAAAGATTGTTAGTGCCTTGCCGAGCACGTAACCTGTTTCGGTGTTCTTGCTTTTCCGTGTTGCGTCGGCGAGTGCTTGGAATGTAACGCCGCGTTCAATAAATCTTGCGGTGTACTCTGCGGGTAGTTCGTGGGTTTCAAGCAATTCGTCAGCTGCGCGAAGAGCGGACAGTATTTTCGGTTTGATATTCTTGCCTGCAGGAAACGATGTCCACGAGTTGATTTCAGCGGTTACCACGTCGCGTACGCCGTTAGCGTCAAGTCGTCTTATACGGGGCAAAGTGGATATTATTCCTCTGTTGATTTCGTCTGCCGTAATGAAAAACTTGTCGGGAACTCCTTTCAAGCCGACTATGGTTTTGAATTCTTCCAAAGAACGCGGTTCAGGGACGTTGCTAACGTCGCTTTCTCCTATTGTCGTCCAAACCCGTGCTAATTCAGTCCGCGCTTTAATCAAGTTGTTGCACTCCCTCGAAAAAAGTTAGCGCTCTGCGGTTTTTAACGCGTTGCGTTTTGTAGTTGCAAACAGCACTGCCGTAGGGCTGGGCGTGGAAAATAGAATGCGGCATTTGCGGCCACTTTCAACGAAGTTCGAGGCGGTTACTTGCCTTTTCCTTCTTTCTTCTTTGCGCGCTTGGGTCTCAAGTTGGTCCAGTTGCATTTCCTGCAGCTTTTAGAGTGCGCGGGATTGCGTGCCTTGCACTTCTTACAAACCCAGATGCTTAACAACGCCTTGTCTGCAATCGGAAACTTACCCATAGAAAATCACTTGCAACTATTGGGCGGCGAGTGTTTTTATACTATTATCTTAGCGTTGGAACGTTCTTTCCGCAATCTTACGCGCTTGTGCTTCCGCGTTGGCGTATACTTTTTTCAACAAAACCTGTTTCACGTGCTCTCCTATCAAGTAAGACGCGGGGTTCATCGCGTGCCAGCCGGTTTCAGCCAAGATATTAGGCATGTCGTGGTCCATGATTTCCTTGACTAGTCGGCGTCCGTCAACGCCGCTTTTTTCCCGCGTTTCTATGTCGCGGTTCATTAAACCCGCGACGAGTCCGTCGAAGTCAACGCCACGTTCTTTCGAAAGCCCTTTGACTTTGCTTAAGATACTTGCGTACTCTTTCTTCGTGAGCCGCACAACCGTTTTGGAAACGGCGTGCAATCCCGAGCGAGGCAGGGATAATAACGAGTGGCTGGCTTCGTGGAAAGTCGGACGTGACACGCCGTCAACCAGCGCTTGTTCGTATTGCGGCCGCTGGTGATGGATTGGTTCTCCCAATTTCACTGACGGTTTTGGGTTAAAGTTTTCAATTTCCAGCGAGGGTTTGGCTATAACTATTACTGCCGGCAGGTGCTCTGGTTCCAACAGCATTTGCGGATCGGTAAACAGCGCGTGGCGCAGCCCCCTCTCGACTGCCGCGTGCGCGGTTGCCTCAAAGTGGTTTACCCATTCTTGATGGGTTTGCGCATGGGGATGCGCGTGGTAATACGGCGTGATGCGTTCGGGATGGCTGTGCAGGAAATTGGTTGAAGTGCCGCGCAGCATTAGTTCAACTGGCGGAATTTTTTCGAACAACGGCTTCGGTTGCTTGAATTGTTCCTTTTCCCGTTTTTTGCCGCCTGCCATTGTTTTGCCTTCGCCCGCAACTCATTGGAACTCAATTGCTTTTTATAGGCATCCCGTTCGGCAGCCGAATCGTTTTTCGTATTTTGTGGCTGAACCATTCAGGTATCGTTGAAATTATTTGGGCTTGGTTGCTGCAAGGGGTGACGTGTTTTTATTTTCGTCAATTTCGAAAGAGCTTTCCAGGAAATAATGGGGATGCGTTTCGTGCTTCCCGCCCACCAGGTTCGCGCTGCCGAACGCACGCTCTTTGAAGGCCTTGCTTCGTTGGGAGTCCTTTCCAAGGACGCGATTATCGCTTCCAACGCGTTTTTCGACACTACTTACGGCTGGGCGACGCAGTTCGTCCGTTGTGAAAACCTTTATTGCTAGGAATTCGACGCCGGAAACGCGGCGGAAAACCCATTCGAAGGCAATTTAGAGCTTGGACGGCTGAAGGAGCTCGTACTGCAAGATCCAGGCAGAGTAAAACTGGTTTTTTTAACGCTTACGAACAACACCAGCGGCGGCCAACCCGCAAGCATGGCTAATATCTGCGAACTCTTACAGTACTGCCGTGCGGAAGGCATTCTTTTTTTCTTCGACGCCTGCCGCTTTGCGGAAAACACGTTTTTCATAAAAACCCGCAAAAAGGAATTTGTCGCCAAGACAATCAAGGAAATAGTGAAGGAAATGTTTTCCTACGCCGACGGCGCGACGTTCAGCGCAAAAAAAGACGCGTGCACCAACATAGGCGGAGCGCTCCTCTTTTCCGAAAGCAACGAAAGGTTATTTCTCGGTTGTCGGCCTTTAATCATAAAACGAGGGCTTGTTTACCTACGGAGGAATGGCGGGACGCGACTTGGAAGCGGTTGCTCAAGGAATCCGCGAGACTACCGAGCTTGCGTACCTGTAGAACCGCGTAGGCCAGATTCAGCTACTGCACAAGTTGCTTTCCGAAATCGGCGTTTCCCTAATCAATCCGGCAGGCGGGTATGTGGTGTACGTAGACGCGCGGGAGTACCTCCAAAACGTTCTGGAAACGGAATATAGCGCCGACACCCTCGCTGCCTTCGCGTATGCCGTCGGCGGCATCCGTGCGGTGGCAATAGGCAACATGATGTACGCTGAAAAAGACGAAGCGGGCTGTATTCTGAAGCCGTCGAAAAACGATTTCGTGCGCCTGGCCGTACCCCGTACGTGTACTCGCTTGAACACATTTTATTCGTTGCAAACGCCTTCCAAAAAATTCACGCTGCGAAAGACATTCTAAACTGTGGCTTCAAGGTTGTAGGTGGCTTCCGCAACGACCATTTCGACCACTTCGACTGCCGAATCGTGCCTGTGGACGTGCAGAACTTCGAACGTTCCGTGCTGAGCACGGTAGGCTAGTAACCAATGGCTGGCAGAGGACGCAAAAAACCAGCAGCAACGGCGCGTGGCCTTGAACTGAAATCGGAACAACGGCAGGCCGTTGTACGGCCGGAACAGAGCCCTGCAGGGCTCTGCGAAGACATCCTTTTGCTTGGGCAAAAGGATTGTGCTTTTTATAACTTGGCAGACAAAAGAAAACAACGCACTGCCAATTTTTTAGTGCGTGCGCAAAGTCCGCCGGCTTTGCGACGCGTCAAATTGCCTCGCGAGGCAATTTGAACGCAGGTTTTTACGAGGAGCGAGCGAAGTTCACGCAGAACGAGCGAGCGACGAGTAAAAAAGTGCCTCCGTAGCTCAGCGGTAGAGCACCTCCATGGTAAGGAGGGGGTCGCGAGTTCAATCCTCGTCGGAGGCTCTGGTCGTCTCTTTTTCAATTACCTGTTTATTCTTCAGTTCTTTTGCTTAGTTGTCATCTTTTTAAGGCGGCTAAAAAAAGGAGGTGAGTACAAGGTGTTTTTTAGAAAAAAGAGAAAACCCGACTGGCTGAAAAATGCAACTACCTTTATTTTACAATTGGGTGCAAAACGCGCGTCCTATTACAACAAAACTGCGACTGCCCTGATTTTCGAAAATCATCGGATTATTATCCGCCCTAAGCTAGACTTGTTGGAGTTGCACCCTCCATATCGCGGAAAACTTGCACTTGCGATGGGGGTTAGGATACGTATCTCCGAAAGAGAAACGGCGTTAAAGATGATTGGCAGATTAAGTTTACCTGATTCGGTTTATGAAGCAGTCAGAAAAGTTATTGAACTGCGTCACCCTGAAAAGCCGACTGCCGACGATGTCCGCAGGTCTTCACGCGACAATCAGACTCCAATGGTTATAGTGCCTAATATATTGCCTAAAAAAACATCCGTAAGACCTAAACGGCCGGTTGATCTAGAAACCCCGATTAAGTGTGAATCAGTTCTTATTGAACGAGAGCGCACGCATTCTTACGAAACTCCGGTTTATCCTATGCGATCCGTGGTTAAACCCAATCGCCGTCGGCCTTCCGAGCCTTAAGCTTCTTGCTATAGTTCATCTTTCCCTTGCGCGCGGCCTGCGAAGGCTTTCTTGCAGGCGAGGTTGTTTCGAACGCATTTCGTCATTTGCCCGCAGGATTTCCGTCCTTAATTAGTTTCCCGTTTTTCCGCGAAAACGCGTTTAAAGCCTTTTATTTATGCTTAATGCCTCTTGAAAAGTGCGCTCCCTTTCCGCATGTTGTTTTTTGGACTCTGCTTCCCGTCGTGCGATACCTGTTTGAAATTGCTGCATCCAACGCTCGTGTTCTTTCATTGTGGTCCTGTTGTTTAGTAAAATTTGGTCCATCTTCAAAGAATTTGCGAGCTTCGCTTCCCTTCCCTCGCCTCGTTTGCCATGTCGTACTGTTGGTCGTGGGCATGGTCTACTATTTTGATAGAGCCTGCTGCTACGAGTCCGGCGAGTCCGGTAAGAGCAAGTGTTGCAAGACTATTCCGATTGCGTTGCGGTGCGTTTTGTTTCTGCAAGCGTTTCAATGCCTTCTGCAGTGCCTTTTGGTTAGCGGTATGGCCGCTTATTGCAATGTCCTTCTTCGCCATGTTTTAAGGAACGCAAAAGGGTTATTAATACTGTTTTGGCAATAGTGTCTTCACTTGTTTTTATCGCGAGTTTAAAGAGGTTGTTGAAAAAATGTCCGAACAGAAGATTGATGAGAAGATTGCAGAAGAGCTGGCACGCGAGTTTGATTACTCGCCGTTGTTGCTTGAAGAGCTTGGCGGTTTCATCCGTGCGCTCCACGAGTTCACGCACTACTTGCAGGAAAACAGGTATTATTCCGAGTCGATGAACAAGAAAGTCTTCGAACTTACTCTTGAACTCGAATCACTTGCGCTGAAGACGAGTTTCCTCAAACTCCAAAGCGAAGCACTCTGCGAGCAAGTGGAAAAGGCGGTTTTGCGCAAGGAAAAATCCAAAGTTAAAAAAGAAGATGCTGAAAAACTAAAAGCCGAGATCCGCAAAGCAAAGGAAGCAGCAGAACACCTTCACGGCAGATTACAAAGCGTCCTAGGGGAGATTACGGCCGAATACAAGCGAAAGCAGTCTCCGTCGTGCTAAAATAAGGTTCAGGGGGCTTCTATTGCGGAAAAAACGGGTTTTAACGCCTTATCGTGCTATCGGAGGTTGCAAAAAGGTTTTCGATTAGAAAGGTTTTTTAATGGCTTGGTGCATATTTCTGAATATCAGTTTTTGCGTTCTTGAAAAAAAGTTTTGCTCGTAGCTTTGAAATTGCTTGGAAAAAAACGAATGCAAGAGAAAAGAAGGGCTTTCCCATGCTTTATGACGACCAGTTGTTGTTGGCGTTGCTCGTGTTCGGCGCAACCGCGTTTCTGGCGTTGAAGGCATTGGGGAGAGAGGGCGACGTTTTGTCCGTTGCGGTGTTCGGTGCAATCGCGGTTTTCGCGTTGCCGTACTTGCCTTTGATTTTCGCGGCAAACGCGATTACGGGGCTTGCAATGGTGGCGTTGGCTGTTATGGCGGCGAAGATGTTCCTGGGTTTGCAGGATTATGTGAGTATTGCGTTGGTAATCGCATTGGTGTTCGTAGTAGGTTCTGCTGCGCTGGGCTTGGTTTGAGTTCGGGCGGAGCGGGATTCCGTTTTTGAAACGGAAGTAGGGGGCCTTGGAAAAAATGGTTTTCGTTTGTTGGAAGTGTGGAAAGGAGATGAAGGACGAGGAATTGGGGCTTGATGAGGGAATAGGGATTCGTTGCACTTATTGCGGGAGTAAGGTTTTGTACAAGAAGACTCCTCCTGTTTCGAAGAAGGTAAAAGCGTTTTAAATGGTTTTTTTGGAATTAAGTTTTTAGGTTGAATCAAGGGTTGAATTTGAATGGGTAAGAAAGGACCAAGGCGTGGATCGGTGGCGTTCTGGCACAGGTGCCGCGCGCCGGGATTGGTTCCGCGTGTGCGTTGCTGGCCTATTGCCGAAAAGGGTTTGCTTGGGTTTGCAGGTTACAAGGTTGGAATGGAGCACGTCTTGATGGTGGATGACTCGGATTCTCCTTTCAAAGGACAGGAGGTTACCAAGTCGGTTACGTTTGTAGAGGTTCCGCCTGCGTTTGGTTATGCTATTGTTTTATACGAGAATACGATTCACGGCGTGAAGGCGTTGTGCCAAGCGTGTGCCAAGAATGCTTCGAAAGACGCGCGCCGCAGGCTGACTGTTGCCAAGAAGGAAGGCGATTTGAGTGCTCTTGAAAAACTGCTTGGCCGCGCAAGTGCAGTGCGCATGTTGTTTATTACTACTCCTAGGAGTATAGGGTTGAAGAAGACGCCTGAGGTTTACGAAGTTGCTTTCGGTGGCGACGTCAAGGCACAGTTTGAGTCTGCAAAGGCGTTTTTCGGCAAGGAAGTGCATGCTTCCGACGTTTTGAAAGAAGGCGATTACGTGGACGTTATTGCAGTAACTAAGGGCAAAGGCTGGCAGGGCGTTGTAAAGCGTTTCGGAGTTGCATTGAATCCCCACAAGGCAACCGGTGCCCGCAGGCACGGCGGTACGTTGGGAGCTGAAACGCAGGCCAAGGTGTTTTATACTATTCCGCGCGCAGGGCAAATGGGTTTCCACCGCAGGACTGATTTGAACAAGAGGATTCTGAAAGTCGGTTCCGTTGCCGACGCCAAGCCGTTGGCGCCCAAGTCTGGTTTTACTTCTTACGGAGAGATAAACGGAGATTTTATTGTTTTGGAAGGAAGCATTCCTGGGCCTGCAAAGAGGTTCGTGCGGCTGCGTAAGGCATTGAGGCCGCGTTTGCAGGCGAGGAAGGCTGAAGTGAAGGAGTTTGTTGCGTGATTTTCTTATGAAAGCAAGCGTTATGGGTGTGGATGGCAGTCGGAAGGGCGAAGTGGAACTTCCGCGCCAGTTTGCAGAAGAGTATAGGCCTGATTTGATTCGTCGTGCTTTTCATGCACAGCGCACGCTTTTACTGCAGCCTAAGGGCAACTATATTCTGGCAGGGTTTAACACTACTGCCGAGTATTACGGAAGGAGGCACGCGTGGAGGCAGACTATTAACACGGGTCGTTCGCGTTTGCCTCGTGAAAAGCTTCCTAAGGGCCGTTCGGGCCGTGTGTTGAGGGTTCCTCATGCTACTAAGGGTCACCGTGCGCACCCGCCGAAGCCTTGGACCAAGATTATTGAAAAAATTAATTTGAAGGAAAAGAATTACGCGGTGCGCAGTGCAATTGCTGCTACTGCGAATTCCGATATTGTTGCAGGTCGCGGCCATGTTTTTTCAGGGGTGCTTCCGTTGGTTGCCGACGATTCGATTGAGTCTCTCAATAAGGTAAAAGACGTGAAGGCCGCGTTGGAGAAAATGGGTGCAGGTGACGACTTGAGGCGCGCTAGCGATGGCCGCAAGCACAGGTCGGGTCGTGCAAGACTGCGCCGTGGCGGCTACCGCGTTCCAAAGAGCGTGTTGATAGTTATCGGAGAGGACAAGGGAGTCTGGAAGGCTGGACGCAACATTCCCGGAGTGGACGTTGTGAAAGTCGGAGAATTGAATGCGGACTTGCTTGCTCCAGGCGGCGATGCCGGACGGCTTACGTTGTGGACTCAGTCTGCGTTGCTTGCATTGGGCGAAAAAAGATTATTCGAATAAAAGTTGGTTTTAAATGACTGTATTGCTGTATCCTTTGACGACGGAAAAAGCCGTAGGGGGAATTGACCGGGAGAACAAGCTGACTTTCATAGTCGTAAGCAATGCGACCAAGACGCAGGTGCGTGCGGAAGTTGAATCCCAGTTTAAAGAGAAGGTATTACGGGTTACGGTTTTGAATGCATTGAACGGCCGCAAGAAGGCATTCGTGCGTTTCAAGCGGCTTGGCGCGGCTGCCGACGTTGCGTCGAAACTCAAGATTGTGTAAAGATTTGATTGCAAAGCGGGATGAATAATAAATGGGCACTCGGTTGAATCAGCAAAAAAGGGGCAAGGGCGGCCCTGCCTATCGCTCGCCTGGCCATCGTTTCTTTGGCAAGGTTGCTTACGAACGACCTTCGCAAGACGAGCTCGAGTCAGCAGTGCGCGGACAGGTGGTTGAGTTCGTAGACGACGTAGGCCGTAGTCCATTGCTAGTGGGCATTCTTTTGGAGAATGGGCACAAAGTGCACTGCATTTCGGCAGAGGGGCTTAAAGTCGGCGATTTTATTGAGATCGGCCGCGAGGCAAAGCTCGGCGTGGGTTGCATAACTCCGTTGATGAACTTGCCTGAAGGAACGCCGGTGTTTAATATTGAATTAGTGCCTGGTGACGGTGGCAAGATTGCCCGCGTTGCAGGTGCCAGTGCGCAAGTGGTTTCCCGCGACGAGGAGAAAGGAATTGTCGGCGTGTTGCTTGCAAGCAAAGCAATAAAGATTTTTTTGGGGCGCTGTCGTGCCACTGTAGGCGTTGCCTGCGGGGGTGGGCGCTTGGAGAAGCCCTTCAAGAAGGCGGGCAACAAGTGGTTTGCAATGAGGGCATTGAACCACGAGTACCCGGTTGTGCGCAGGACTGCAATGAGTGCTTACGACCACCCGCACGGCGGAAGGAGTTTCGGAAAGTCGAGCACGCGTTCGCACGACGCGCCGCCTGGAAAGAAGTGCGGGCAGATAGGAGCCCGTCGCACTGGCAGGCGCAAGTGAGCAGGTGTCCGGATTAAGGTTGAAATTGCAGAAAAAATGGTGAATTGGTTTTGGCGAAAAAGTTTTTCTATCGTGGAAAGAGCATTGAGGAACTCAAGAAGTTGACTCTCGAAGAGTTTATCTCAATGGTGCCTAGCCACCAGCGCCGCACCCTTAAGAGGATGAGCGTGGACGTAAAGAAAATGATTGAAAAGGTAAGGAAGGCCAAGCTGGGCAAGGCAATAAGGACGCACTGTCGGACTATGGTGATTATTCCCGAGATGGTGGGACTGCAGTTCCAGGTTTACAACGGAAAAGAATGGGTTGTAGTGAACGCGGTTCCCGAAATGTTGGGTCACCGTCTTGGCGAGTATTCCATTCCTATAAAGCAAGTCAAGCACCACGGGCCTGGAATCGGAGCCACGCGTGGTTCGAAAGCAGTGGATTTGAAGTGAGTTAAAATGGGTTTGTACCGTTATGCGCATGGAGAAGCCGACGAGAAGAAGGTAGCTCGCGCGCAGGGATATGATTTCGACGCGTCTTACAAGGACTTGACGCAAGTCTGCGGCGCCATTAGGGGAAAGCCGTTGCTTGAAGCCAAAAAGATTCTTGCAGACGCTATCGACGAAGTCAAGGCGATTCCGTACAAACGTTTTTCTACTGGAATGGGTCACCGGGGTAACTTGGGCGGCAGGAAAGGCAGGTATCCGAAGAAGGAGTGCCGTATTATAGTTGGCCTACTTAAGAACGCTGAGGCAAACGCAGTGTTCAAGGGAATGGACAAGTCAAAGCTTTGGGTCAAGAGCGCGGTTGCCTACAAGCAGAACGTTTTCCGCCGCTACCGCAAGTTTTGGGTGGGCGGGGCGATTCTTGGTTACGGCAAGCAGGCTACTTGGGCGAATTACGTTACCGCGCGTGCGGAAGTGACGCTTGAAGAACGTGAAGTCAAAGCTAAGAATAGAGTCCGTAGCAAAAGCGCGTTGCCAACAAGTAAGCAGGTGTAGTGGATATTTATGGCGAGTGAAAAAAAGTTCATTAAAAAAGCCTTGAACGACTTTCGGGTTTCGGAGTATTTGGAACGCGAGCTCGAACGCGCCGGTGTTTCGAAGATTTCGATTACTAAGACTCCGATTGCGACTCGCATTGCGATTTACGTACGCAAGCCGGGCATGGTGGTTGGAAAGAAGGGAAGTACGATTCGTGAATTGTGCGACGCCTTGCAGCAGAATTACGGCGTTGAAAACCCGCAGATTGAAGTGGTTGAAGTTGCGCGGCCTGCCTTGGATGCCGTGCTTATGGCTGAGAAGATAGGCAAGCAGATTGAAAGGAGGGGCAACATCAAGCAGGTGCTGCGTTTTTCGCTTAAGGAAATAATGGAGGCAGGCGCAATCGGCGTTGAAATCCGCATTGCCGGAAAGATAGTGGGCAAGGGCGGTAAGGCCAAGACCCTCAAGATTCGTGGCGGTTACATGAAGAAAGCCGGCGAGCAGGCAAAGAAGGTAAATCACGGGGCTTGCACTGCTTATTTGAAGGCAGGTGTAATCAACGTTCACGTTGCGATAATTCCTCCTGGAACCGTTTTCTCAGACCAGCTTTCCAAACCCGATTTCAAAGTTGAAGAAGATGCGGCTGCAGCCGTAGAAGAGACTACTTTAAACGAGACCGAACAGGTTATCGAAGATAAGCTTGAAGCAGCCAAGCAGGAGAAGGTAAAGACGCTCCGCAAGAAGAAGGTAGTTCCATTAAGAAAGAAGCCCGAGGAAAAGAAGGTTGCTCCTGAAGAGAAAAAGGCATCCAAACCAAGTGTTGCTTCAAAGGAATCCGAAAAAGCCGCCGGTGCAGTTGAGGAAACTGTTGCTGTTGAAAAAGAAGGGGCCGCGTCAGAAAAACAGGAAAGTGAGTAAATCATGGCGATAATAAGATTAAGCGAACTCAAGCAGATGAGCGAAGATGCGCTTAAGGTCAAGCTCCTGGAACTGGATTTGGAAATCGCTCGCGAAGTCGGGGCGATTAAGAAGGCAAGCAAGCCGGCAAATTCAGGCAAGTTCAAGGAAATGAAGAAAGTGCGCGCCCGCATCAAAACATTGCTTGGTCAGAGGGGAATAGAGGTTTAGTTTCAGAGTATGCGTGGTCAAGGCTTAAATAGGCTTGATTTCAATATAAGGATTCCAACAGTTTTTGGTGCGAAAAAAATAATGAGTGAAATTTGTTCAAAGTGCGGGCTGCCAAAGGAGATTTGTGCCTGTCAAGCGATAGGCAAGGAGACCGCGCAGCCGATTCACGTTTACACGTTGAAGACGCGCTTCAACAAGCTCGTTACCGTGATCGAAGGGATTGCGGCCAATGAGTTGAGCCATGCTGCAAAAGAGTTGAAGCATAAGCTCGCGTGCGGGGGAAGTTCGAAAGAGGGCAGGATAATCCTGCAGGGCGACCACCGTTCGAAGGTAAAAGTAGCGATAGTTAAACTCGGGTATCCCGAGGAGATAATCAAAATACGCTGAGGGTTTTGTCGTGAAATCCACGGCTTCGGCGGATCGAAAGCGGTCCCGTGCCAATCTTGCAGGCGAAATAATCGGCTTGCGGGTTTGGATTGCGGATTCAGACTGCAAAGATTTGCTGGGCATTGAAGGAAAAGTAGTTGACGAAACCCGTAACACTTTTCTCGTGCGTACGCGCACGGGAGTAAAACGCGTTTCAAAGGCGGCGTGCAAGTTCGTCTTTCCGGTTGATGGAATAGTCGCAGAAGGAAAGGACTTGGTTGCGCGGCCCGAGGATCGTACTAAGAAGCTTTGCGCCAGGCGCTGAACCGTTGGGTTGCCCGACGGTTTGTCGCGTTTGTATCAAAGCGCGGCAAAGCAAGCGGGAGTGGAAAAAAATGGTTGAAGAATGCAGTGACCCGAAGTGTCCGGTTCATGGCGCGTTGCGCGTCCGTGGGACCGTCAGGCAGGCCAAGGTAGTCCGCAGCAAGGAGCGCAACAGCGCGACTGTCGAAATTCCCCGTATTCAGAAAGTCAGGAAATACGGTCGTTTCGAAAAGCGGCGCAGCCGTCTTCACGTTCACGTGCCCAAGTGCATGAAGGTGGAAGAAGGGGAGTCGGTTGAAATCGGCGAGTGCCGCAAGCTCAGCAAGACCAAGTCTCACGTGATAGTAAAGAAGGTTTGAAGTATTGATATAACGGTGAAGTGAATCAAACATGCTCGGATTGACTGCAAGGGTTTCTAAAGGTATTACTATAAGCACTAACTTGGTGTGCAATGACAACTCGGGAGCGAAGATGGTGCGCGTCTTCGGAGTTATTGGAGCCAAAGCAAGGTTGCGTAGGCTTCCATCAGTTGGCGTCGGCGACATAGTCATTGTTTCGGTTAAGAAGGGAAAGCCGGAAATCGTTAAGAAGAAGGAGCGCGCGCTTATAGTCCGTCAGCGCCGCGAGTTCCGTCGCGGCAAGCAGCGCGTGCGTTTCGAGGATAATGCGTGCGTGCTTATCGACGACCAGGGTCTTCCTAAGGGAACTGAAATCAAAGGATGTGTTGCACGCGAGATTGCCGAACGGTTTCCGAAAGTAGTTTCCATTGCGGCAACAGTTGTTTGAAAAGAAGTGAATTTGAAAATGAAAGACTTGCAGACGCTTAAACACAAGAAAAAGGCTTTTAGCTCTTCAAAGCAGCCGCGCAAGCAACGCAGGGCGTTGTACGACGCGTGTTTGCACGAGCGTGAAAAGCGCGTGCGTTGTCACTTGAGTAAGGAATTGGGCCAGAAGCTTGGGACTCGCACGGTCAGGGTGCGCAAAGGCGATAAGGTTAGGATAATGCGCGGTCGTTTCAAAAAACACGAAGGCAAGGTAGTCGACGTAGATGTTGCCTGTTCGCGTATTTCAGTTGAGGGCGTGGTTATAAAGAAGCAAAAGGGCAAGGAGCACTTTGTTCAAATCGAACCCTCGAATGCGATGGTGATTGAAACTGAACGCAAGCCCAAATCACTTAAGGCGGGCAAGCCCAAAGCCGCAGTTGAAAAGGCGGGTAAACTTTAGATAGAGAGAATGATGTTGTATGGCAGGACATGGAAAAAGCAGGCACTTGAAAAGAATGGCTTCGCCTACCGTGCTTCCTCTTCCGAGGAAGACTAGCAAGTGGTTTAAGAAGACGGGTCCGGGCGCGCATGCGCTCTTGCAGTCTATTCCGTTGATGGCCTTGTTGCGTGACGTAATGCATTTGGGCAAGACCAGGTGGGAAGTAAAGAAAATTATTTCGGCTGGGGACATTATCGTAGACGGCGTCAAGGTTTACGACGAACGTCATGCGGTTGGTTTGATGGACGTAGTTTCTATTCCCAAGATGAAGAAAAACTTCCGCGTGTTGCTTAATAAGGGAAAGATTGCGCTTTCGGAAATAAGCGGCGACGAAGTTGGGGAGAAGCCTTGTAAGATAACCGGCAAGACGGTAATCCGCGGGAGCAAGGTTCAGTTGAACATGCACGATGGCCGTAATTACCTTATTGAGAAGGAAGAGGATCAGTTTAAAGTCGGTGACACTGCGAGGCTGGCGTTGCCTTCGCAAAAGCTAGCTGGTTTCCTTAAGCTGGAGAAGGGAGCGCATTGTTATATTTACCAGGGAAAGCACTGTGGTAAGACCGGGGTGTTGAAGGAAGTTTCGGTGTTTGCGTACGGGACGCCGGGCAATGCTGTGCTTGAAGACGATACTGGCAATAAGTTGATTACGTTGAAAGATTACCTGTTCGTAGTGGACAAGGGTTTTAAGATATAAATTTTTGCGGTGAATAAGACAAGTGAATCCAATGCAATCGGTTAGGTTGGCGAAGGTTACGTTGAATATAGGAGTGGGCGCGGCTGGCGAGCGGCTTGAGAATGCACGGCTGTTGCTTGAGAAGATAAGCGGCGGCAAGGCAGTGCTTACTCAGGCGCGTACCCGCAACCCGTCGTTCAAGGTAAGGAAAGGCGATAACATCGGTGCGAAAATCACTTTGCGCGGCAAGAATGCCGAAGAAGTGCTCAAGCGCTTGCTTGAAACCGTTGACAACAAGTTGAATCCACGGAGTTTCGACCGTAACGGCAACGTGGCCTTTGGAATAAAAGAGTACATAGAAGTTCCGGGCATGAAGTACGACCCCAAAATAGGAATGATGGGTTTTGACGTTTGCGTGACTTTGCAGAAGCCAGGCGCGAGGATTTCCGTGCGTAAGATACGCCAGCAGAGGCTGCCGTTATGCCA
Source organism: Candidatus Micrarchaeota archaeon CG1_02_51_15 (assembly GCA_001871495.1). GTDB lineage: Archaea > Micrarchaeota > Micrarchaeia > Norongarragalinales > UBA8480 > UBA8480. The sequence continues at coordinate 8,493 of MNVG01000025.1, read as the reverse complement.
GCGTGTTTCCGCAGACGAGGCTAGGCAGTTCATGCACTTGAAATTCGGAGCAGACGTGAGCGAAGAGGAAGTAAACGAATAGTTTGCTTTTCATAGCGAGATGGTGGTAAGTTGGTTCAAAAACTGGAAACTAAGTTCAAGAAGCGTGGCACGCGCAAATGCCGTTTTTGCGGTACTGCGCGCGGTCTGATATCCAAGTATGGATTGTATACTTGCAGGCGGTGTTTCCGCGAGCGGGCTGAGAAGATAGGATTCAAGAAGTATTATTGAAAAAGGGAGATTAAATGGTTGACACTCTTGCAAATGCGTTGAATGCCATCAAGATGGCTGAATTGAAGGGAAAGCAGAGCGTGCGGGTAAAGCCGGCATCGCGTACTGTGCGCGAAGTGGTTTCCGTATTGCAGAAGTACGGCTACGTCGGCGAGTTCGAGTTGGTTGACGACGGCAAGAGCGGCGAACTAATCATCTCGCTTTTGGGCAAGGTCAACAATTGCGGCGTGGTCAACCCGCGTTATTTTGTTAAGAAGAACGATTGGGAAAAGTACGAACAGCGTTACCTGCCTGGCCGCGACGTTGGGTTGATAATTGCGACTACTTCAAGTGGAGTAAAAGCGCACGCCGAGGCAAAAGAGGCGCAGATAGGCGGGAAGATAATGGCATTCGTTTACTGAAAATTTTTGTCGAGTTAAGAGAGTGAAAAATAAAATGAAGATTCCTGAAGGTGTTTCAGTTCAAGTCGGTGACGGCGTGGTTACTGTGAAAGGGCCCAAAGCGACTCTTGAGCGTAAGTTTGATTCGAAGACCGTTGGAGTTTCGACTGAAGGCACTGAAGCGAGTGTGACGCTCAAGAAGAAGGACACGCGTAAGAACAGGTCGGTCGTCAATTCAATCGAGGCTCATTTGAAGAACATGTTCGAAGGAAGCACGGGAGAATTTTCTAAGAAGCTGCAGATTGTTTACGCTCACTTTCCTGCGTCAATCGAATTGAAAGGAAGCGTTGTTTTGATAAAGAATTTCCTGGGGGAAAAAGTTTCCCGTCGGGCTAATGTGATTGGAAGCACGAAAGTGGTTGCAAGCGGGGCTGAAATAATCGTTTCTGGCCACGACAAGGAGGCGGTCGGGCAGACTGCCTGCAATATCGTCCGCGCTACGCATATTCGCCACAAGGACGTTAGAGTGTTTCAAGATGGAATATATTACGCTGAGCAATAAAACGCGGTTTTGGGATTTTAACTAGGTAACTGCAGAATTGAAATAACCGGATTTGAAGGTAGTAAAATATGGCAAGAGTAAAACACCCGTCATTCAAGAGGTTGAATTACGGTTTCATTAAAAGAGTCAAACGAGGATGGCGCAAGCCGCGCGGAATCGATTCCAAGCAACGCATGAAGCAGGTTGCCTACGGCGCCATTCCGAATATCGGTTATGCTGGCCCGCGGGCAGGAAGGCACGCTCACCCGTGCGGTCTTAAGGAGTCTTTGGTTGCGAACGAAAAAGAGGTTGCAAGGCTTGACTCCAAGTCGAGGGTTGCACGCATTCGTTCGACTGTTGGAGAGAAGAAGCGCATTAAAATCCGCGCCAAGGCCAAGGAATTGAAGGTAAAGGTTTTGAATTAAAGTTTTTTGAGAGAGGAGTTGTCAAAAATGGGTCTTGTTACGATAAAACGGTTGGCTGCTGGGCTGCTTAAGTGCGGTACCAGCCGGATTCGCATTCTTGATGCGAAGAAAGCTGAAGAGGCACTTACTCGCGAGGACGCGCGGCGCTTGATAAAAGAAGGCGTCGTCGTGAAGATTCCCGAGCAGGGAGTCGGTAGGGGTAAGGCCAAGCGCAAGCACGTGCGCAAGCAACTCGGCCGCCGTAGGGGCGTAGGAAGCCGCAAGGGAACTCCCAACGCGGTTCAGAGCCTTAAAGAAAAGTGGATGCAAAAGGTGCGCGGCCAGAGGAGGCTGTTGAAGTCGACCAAGTCAAGGTTGGACGGTGGCCTTTACCGCAAGGCGTACCGCATGGCGAAAGGAAGCGCCTTTCGCACCAAAAAGCAATTGGTTGCGTTCCTGGAGGAAACGTCTTCCAAGGGTGAAGCAAAATGACGAAAGCAAAAGGACCGCTTCATGCCGTGCATTTTCGCAGACGGCGTGAAGGTAAGACTGATTACGCAAAAAGGCTTGCGTTGCTTAAGAGCAGGAAGGCACGGTTGGTTGTAAGGAAAACTAACGCGCGTGTGATAGTCCAGTTCGTGGAATACGACGCCCGTGGAGACCGCACCGTTGCTTCGGCTGATTCCAAGGAGTTGGCAGGGCACGGGTTTGTCGGAAAGTGCAATGCACCTTCGGCTTATTTGGTTGCCGCGCTTGCTGCCAAGAAGGCAGCTGCCAAGGGGCTTAAGGAATTCGTTTTGGATACCGGCCGGCACGACATTACCAAAGGAGGAATAGTGTTTGCCGCGCTTAAAGGCGCGCTTGACGCGGGATTGCAGGCACCGCATTCTCCGGAGTGTTTTCCACTGCAGGATCGCATTGAAGGAAAGCACTTAGCTGCGGGAGTGCAGGTTGCTTTTGCGTCTGCCAAGCAGAAGATACTCGCGAAATAAACAGGAATTGTGGTTGATTGAGAATGAGGGAAGAAAAACAGCGTTTCTCGTGGACTCCCCGTACCGAATTGGGGCGCAAGGTTGCAGCCGGCGAAGTTACTTCTATGAAGCAGGTCCTTCGCAGCGGCACTAGGGTTCTCGAGCCCGAGATTGTCGACGTGCTTTTACCGGACTTGAAAGAAGAAGTTCTTGAAATAACGAGCACGCAGAGAATGACTGCCTGCGGCAGGAAAATGCAGTTGCGTGCAATAGTGGTTGTGGGAAACCGCAATGGAGCAATTGCGGTGGGCGTTGGCAAGGGACGCGAAAGCCGTGATGCGGTTGCAGAAGCAATCCGTGACGCTAAGAAGCACATTACGATAATCCGTTTGGGGTGCGGTTCGTGGGAATGCGGTTGTGGAACCGAGCACTCGATTTCGCAAGAGACTCGCGGAAAGAGCGGAACTACGAAGATTGTCATCAAGCCCGCGCCTCGGGGCATTGGAATAGTTGCAGGAGAAGTTGCCCGGATCGTATTGCAGCTGGTGGGCATTAAAGACGCGTGGAGTTTTGCAAAAGGCAGGACTAGGAACAAGCTCAGCATGAGTCAAGCCGCAATTAATGCTTTAGAAAAGTTAAGCCACTTGAAGAAAGGCAAGGACGGCGTTGAAGAGGAAAAAGAAGAGGTTCAAGCGCCTTCCGAATCGCAGGAAGAAAGCCGTAAAGAGGAGGAGACTTCGGAATGAATGCTTTCATAATAGTGCGGGTGAGGGGAAATTGTGAAACCCGCCAAACTGTAGAGGACACGTTGTGTCAGCTGCACTTGAACCGCAAGCACAACTGCACTATTGTCCAGGATACGCCTCAAATGAAAGGAAAAATAATGTCGGCCAAAGATTATATTACGTGGGGGCCTGCGACGCCGGAGGCGGTTGCACTGCTTTTGGAAAAACGCGGCGTACTCGTTGGAAGCAAGAAGCTTACTCAAGAATCGGTTGCTTCACTGGGCACTAAATTCAAGACCTTGCCGCAGCTTGCAGAAGCAATTGCAAGCGGGGAAATCAGGCTTTCGGCAATAAAGGGTTTGAAGCCGTTATTCAGGCTTAATCCGCCCCGCAAGGGTTTCGGTTCTATAAAAACGCCAATGCCTAAAGGCGCGTTGGGTTCGCGAAAGGAAATTCTTTCGCTTTTGAAGGCAATGGTTTGAAACAGTTGGTGTGACTTATGGCAAGACGACACGTTCGCAGGGGAAAAAAATATTTGGGAAACCGCTCTTACGGAGTGGGTAACATTAAGAACAACCGCGGTAAGGGAAGCAAGGGAGGAAAAGGTCTTGCTGGCTTGGGCAAGCACAAGTGGATGCAGACTATAAAATCGGGGAAGCTCGATGAAATAAAAGCGCGCCACAAGGGATTTTCCAACCCTGCTAAACGTACTTTGAAAAATGTTTCCAAAGCCGTTTCACTAGCTCGCATAACTTCGGACGTGCGCCGCGGAAAGTACTCGTTGACTCCTGAAGGAGTGGCGGTTGTCGAACTTCCGCGCGGGTACAAGGTTCTAGGCTCTGGCGTTGTCGACTGCAAGCTTGAAGTCACTGCAGACTCGTTTGCGGCTAAAGCAAAGGAAAAAATAGTGGCTGCAGGCGGCGCCGTAAATGCCCGTAAATAAAACCAGGGTTTGGCGTTGTCGCAAAAGGGTTTTTCAAGGCGGTGCCAATTAGCTTTAAAAACGGGTTCTGCCTAAACCACTTCACTTTTTACGACGTTCCAGCAAGGCGTGTAAAAGTATGACTAGACAAAAGGCGATGCAAACTATATGTTCGCAGTATTGAAACCAATTATAAGCATGTTGCCTGAAGTAAGGCGGCCTGAACGCATTCCGGCTTTAAACGAGAAGTTAATGTGGACTGCTGGCGTCCTCCTTGTTTTTTTCATACTTGGACAGATTTATCCAATCGGAGTAGACCCGGCTGGAATCGTGCGTTTTGAACGCCTTGAAATCCTGCTGGGCAGTCGAACGGGTACGTTGATCACTGCAGGTATCGGCCCTATTGTGCTTGCTTCAATATTTCTGCAGCTTGCTTTCGGCGCGCGTTTGATAAAGCTTGACTTGCAGTCGCCTGAAGGCAAAAAGACGTTCCAGGGTCTGCAGAAGATTCTTGCAATTGCACTGAGTTTCCTTGAAGCAGGAATCTATGTTTTTAGCAACTACATTCCGGCAGCAGGCGCTCTGAACGGTTCCTCCATTGCTCCGCTAATAGGAAGCGTGTTGTTTACACAAGGTTTTTTGGTGCTCCAGCTTGCGCTGGGTTCGATAATATTGTTGTACATGGATGAAGTCGTACAGAAATACGGAATCGGCTCTGGAATCTCGCTGTTTATCGCAGCCGGAGTAACGCAAGCTATATTCGTCGGTTCGCTGAGCATTGCAATGATTGGCGAAGTGCCTGCCGGGCTCATTCCCCAAGCGTTTTACTACTTGCTTGGCGGAGACATTCCGACTGCGGTATGGACAATAGTGCCCATCTTATTCACAATACTGGTATTCTTGGTGGTCGTGTACGTGGAGGGAATGAAGATAGAGTTGCCTCTTGCCTACGGCCAGGCCCGAGGGCTTGGCGCGCGTTATCCCATCAAGTTCCTTTACGTATCCAACATTCCGGTAATCCTGGCTGCGGCAGTGCTGCTTAATGTGCAGTTGTTCGGGTTATTCATGTCGCAAGCAGGATTTCCACTGCTTGGCACTTACCAAAATAATCAGCCAATGGATGGCATTGCTTACTATACCACTGCATTGCCTTCGCCGTTGTTTACGCCGGGCGGCTATCCTGCTTACATCCAGCTTTACTTCACGCAACCGCGTGAACTGCTTCATATATTCTCGTATGGAATCGCGTTGGTAATACTTTGCGTAATATTCGGGTGGTTCTGGATAGAAAGCACGGGAATGGGGGCTAAAGACGTGGCCGTGCAGTTGAACCGCACGGGACTGCAAATACCGGGTTTCAGGCAAGACCCGCGCGTGATGGAAAAAATACTCGAGCGTTACATTCCGGTAATTACCGTCTTAGGAAGTATTTTCGTAGGCGTGCTCGCGTGGTTCGCCGATATTACCGGCGCATTAGGTACGGGAACCGGAATCCTGTTGACCGTAGGAATCCTTTACAAGTTTTACGAAGACTTGGCACAGCAACAGATTTTCGACATGTACCCCGTTCTCAGGAAGATAGTGAAGTGAAGACAAACATTGGATGAAACTACTTTAATTTTTCTGGCTGCCGCTTGCTTCGCAGTAGTCAGTGCAGTAGTAAACCGCACTTGGGGCGAGCGTAAAAAACTTCAGGCGATCCAAAAGCAAATGAATGCCTTCCAAAAAGAATATGCTGCTGCAATGAAGAGCAAGGACGAACGCAAGCTCAAGGAAATGGAAGTGCGCGAAAAAGAAATCGGCGCCCTTACCAAGGACATGTTGATTCTTCCATTCAAGGCAATGATAGTGATTCTTCCCTTGTTTCTTATTGCCATGTGGCTGTTGGAAAGCATGTTTTCTCAATTTAAGATAATCCTGCCAATAGGACTGCATTTAGGCGAATTGCTTTCATTAAACGTGTTGCACGAGAGCGTGTATGGTGTGCGGGGCTATTTCATAGTTTCTTCGGCGATAGTGAGTATTGTAATAGAGATGGTGTGGAGCCAGGTTGAAAAAATGATGGAAAAAAACAAGACCCCCTCGCCTGCGGCAAATTAAGCAAACGCTTCCTACTTCCCTTCAACAAAAGCAATAAAAAACACTCTCGCCACAAGTTATGATACTAATGCTTTCACGCAATTAGAGGTGCATAAAATTGACTAGCCCGAAAATGAGGAGTACAAGTACTAAAATCCGCTGCCGGAGAAGCCCTTCAGGAAGGCCTCTTCGCTTGGTCAAGCCCAAGAAGCCAGGCGCAGCGCACTGTGCTTTATGCGGCAAAATAATGCAAGCGATTCCCCGCAGGAGCCAAGCCCAGATGGCAAAACTATCCAAGACCGAAAAACGGCCCGAACGCGTTTACGGCGGAGTGCTTTGCGCGCCTTGCACTCAGCAGATAGTAAAGGAAAAAACCAGGCTGACTACCGGCGCGCTCCTTCGAAGCGAAGTGCCCATAACCCACCTGAAATACATTCAGGGAATGAAAAGATGATAATAGCAATCTCAGGCCAAAGCGGGTGCGGCAACACTACCGTCACCGACTTGCTTGAGCAGGCGCACGGCTTGCGTAAAATAAACTTTACTTTACGTAACCTCGCAAGTGAAAAAAACGTTTCATTCCACGAACTCTGCGCTCGTGCGGCAATAGACCCGTCAATAGACTTGGAACTCGACCACAAGATAATTGAGCTGCTCAACGAAACCAAGGAAAACCAAGTGGTGGGCAGCCGGCTTGCAATATGGTTCGGCGACCCTCGCATTACTACCAAACTCGGAATAACTTCTGTTGAACTGCCGAGAATAGACTTGAAAGTCTGGCTCTACGCGTCATTCGAAGTCCGCGCAGCACGCACTCACGCAATAAAACCGAAAGAGCCGCCCGAATACACTCAAAAAAGAGATGCCGAAGACCGCCAGCGTTATCTGCGCGCATACGGAATAGACGTGCTCGAACACTCGCAAGCAAACCTCGTAATCGACACTGAAAAATTTAATGCAAAAGACGTCGTAGCACTCATAGCCGAAGCCGCAAAACGCGTAAAACAATAACGCCGTAATAAAAACCGGCAACTCCAAAAAAAGAATTAAAGGTGAAATAAACAATGCCCGCAATCCAAGTAGGAAGAAAATGCGTCAAAACCAAAGGCCGCAAAAGCGGAAAAACAGTAGTGGTAACAAAACTAATCGACTCCAACTTCGTGGAAGTCAAAGACGACAAAGGCAAAACCAAACGCTGCAACGTCCAACACCTCGAACCCGTTTGAAAAGGTAAACCGTTCAAATGCTAGTTTTACACCGCGAACCATGCAACGCAGGCAAAAAACCGTCCGAGCGGACGATGGAAGAAAGCCTGCACTACGGCTTAATAGTAATCGACAAGCCCCGAGGCCCGACCTCCCACGAAGCCTCGGCCTTCGTACGTAAAATGCTTTGCCTAAGCAAAGCAGGCCACACCGGAACACTCGACGCAAACGTCTCAGGCGTACTCCCGGTACTCCTCGAAGAGGCATGCAAAGCATCGCGCTACATTTCCGAAAAAACCAAGACTTACGTATGCATAATGCGATGCGGCGAACAACCTACTGCCGCAACTGTTGAAGAGACGTTCTCGCATTTTCGCGGAAAAATCTGGCAAAAACCGCCTCTTGCAAGCGCGGTTGCAAAGAAATTACGGGTACGTGAAATCCACTCGCTAAAAACCCTGGAGGTCCAAGGCAAGGACGTCTTATTCGAAGCACACGTCGACGCCGGAACCTACATCCGCAACCTGTGCTTCGACGCCGGCGAAGTAATGGGAATCAAAACTGAAATGCTTGAGTTGCGGCGCACTGAAGCAGCAGGCTTCACCGAAAACCAAGCAATTACCCTCCAGAAGTTAAGCGACTTGTGGTGGCTCTACAAAGAACACGGAAAAACCGATTTGCAAAAACACTTGGTGCAAGTGGAAGACGCGCTCAAACTCAAAAAAGTAGTGGTTTCAGACGATGCGTTACGGCCAATATGCACCGGAGCCGACCTTGCAATCCCAGGAATCCTCTCACTAGACGAAAACATAAAAGAAGGAGACTCAGTCGCACTCATGACCGGAAAAGGAGAACTGGCCTGCATCGCCAAAGCACTCCTATCCACAAAAACAATAACCTCGCAGGAAAAAGGAATTGCGTTCGACGTCGAAAGAGTAGTGCAGGCGTTCTGAGGTTGCGAAGAAGATATGCTATGCCTGCTGAAAAAATTACCCT
>MNVG01000020.1 GCA_001871495.1 Candidatus Micrarchaeota archaeon CG1_02_51_15 | reverse complement strand
TTGGTCGGTCCCGTAAGTCAAGCGAGTGGAAGAATCGAGGTCGGTAGTCCAAGAGATGTTGGCAGAATACGCGGCAGCAGAAACTACTATATTCGAAATCGTCGGCACGGAAGCGGTTTCGTTCATTGCTTCCGTTTCGTTCACAACTTCAATCGGTTCGAGTTGTACGGTTGCGTTGCAAGAGGTTTCGGTGCTTTCGGCGTAAAGTAGTTCGGTAACCCAGTCCATTACTCCTTCAAAGAAGCAAGGCACGCAGAATTGCCCTTCTTCGTTTGCTTCAACCACGGTTCCGGTTGCGCCGGCGCGGCACGCGAGGGTTGCGGAAGAAACGTTGGAGTTGTAGAAGCTCGCACAGAACTGGGTAGTGAAGTTTCCGCTGCCGTTGGATGGAAGCGCGTTTGCAACGCAGAATGGAGTGGGACAAGCTTCGGGAGAAGAAGTAGGAGTAGGACAGACAACCGGAGTCGCACACGGCTCAGGGGCAGGAGTCACGCTCCCAGAAGGAACAGGAGCCGGAGTTGCGCCCGTTGATTCAGATATAGCACTATCCTCTTCTGTTTCATTAACTGTCATTGGCTCAAGTTGAATCGCAGCATTGCAGGAAGCGCCAGAGCTTTCGGCGTAAAGCAGTTCGGTTACTTGGTCTACAACTCCTTCAAAAAAGCAAGGAATGCAGAACGCGCCAGCTTCGTTCGCTTCAACAGAATTTTCTGCAGCGCCCTCGCCGCACTTGAGAATTGCTGAAGAAACATTAGAATTGTAGAAACTCGCACAGAACTGAGTAGTGAAGTTGCCGCTTCCGTTGGACGGCATTGCATTAGCAACGCAATAGGGAGTTGGACAGACTTCCGGAGAAGGAGCAGGAGTTGCAGTCGGCTCGGGAACAGGAGTAGTCACGGGAGGAACAGGAGTTGCAGTTGGTGCAGTTGTTGGAGTAGCCACCGGTTCAGACTCAGAAGGTTCAACCGGCGGTTCTGGAGCCGGAGTTATAGTCGCAGGAGGAACAGGAGTTGCAGTTGGTGCAGTTGTTGGAGTAACCGCGAGTTCGGATGATTCTTCAATCGGCGGCTCAGGAGCAGGAGTAGTAGCAGGAGGAACAGGAGTTGCGGCAGGCGGAATTTCCGGCAATGGTTCGGCGGGCGCTTCGGGAACGGGTTCGGGTTCCGAAACAACGGGCGCGGGTTCGGGAATTATTTCCGCAACAACAGGCGCGGCCGCGGCGTCGTCCGATTGTTCTTCGGAAAGGAGCGTGAAAGAGGATTGCTGCGAAACGGGCAGTGAAGAAAGGTATATTCCAAAAAGTAAAACGAGCAAAACAGCGGCGAAAATGCTACCGTGGTTGCCGCGCGACTTCTCAAACCAATTATTTCCCATTTACTACTACCGATATACGTCCTACGCCGTTACAAAAAAGACTCGCAAGTGATATATAAAGCATGTTGCCGCAGTTCTACGATTTTTCGACAATTTCAAAAATAGGTTTTTACGAGCTGAAAATCGGTTTTCTTTAATTATCTTTAAGTATATTTTTGCGTTAATTGGTTTTTTTGGCGGCTTAAAATCGGTAGAAGGTAGGCGAAACGTGGAGAAGCAACGGCATTCGAATTGAAGAAGATAGTTAAAGATACACAATTATTTTCGGTTAAACCCGGCGATGTTTTGAAGCGGTTTCTTTAACTAATTTTAAGTTTTTTGTTGCGGGCTTCGCGTGGAAGCTATTGTTTGGGATACGGCGCGTAAAACGCGCCGCGGGTTGAACCTATTTTTTTGAGTAATTTTTTTTTGCACAAGTCGTTGAGGTCGGATACGGAAATTGGAATCGATACGCGGGTTGCTTTCGCGTGTTCTATTGAGGTTATACGGCCGCGTTTTTTTACGGCTGTAAGTGCGATGCGTTGTCGTTCGCTTAGTTCGCGTTCGTTCACCCAGCGACGGTTGAAGAAAGTCATTTTGAAGAACCCGTTTTTTTCTTCGAATGACGGTTCGCGCGCTTTGGTGTTGCGGGCTTCGTTACGTATGGATGCGATGCCGGTTCCGGGGTTGGTTATTATTCCCGAGTCGCGCATGAGGCGGTAGAGGAAGTGGTTACGGGGAACGGAGATACTACCTAGAGCTTGGAATTCTCCAGAAGGAGTTCCGCCGGGGCTGGTTATTTCGAGGCGGTCGTCGAAGACATTTGCGTGCACGACGTGGGGGCTCGCATAGTCGCGGTGGACCAAGGCATTTGCAAGCGCTTCACAGACCGCGTTTTTGGGAAAGGCGGCCTTCGCGTTTTTGTAGACGAATTGCTGTGCAGCATCCAGGTTTTCGGGAAGCGTCGAATCAAGGCATATTGCGTCGCGCACTTCTTCGGCGCGCGTGCCGTTGAACCGGGTTAGGCGGACTTCGGAGTGCGGGATAAACCTGCGGGGTTGTTTGGCGAAAAAGAGCACGGCCGCGTTTTTTATTGCGAATGAATCGTCTCTTTTTTCGATCCCCAATTCCCAGAGGTAGTCGGCGACGTTGTCTTCTTCGAAGTTCATTCCCGGGTTTTTCTTCTTGAGGAAGCGCACTAATTTCTGGAGTTCCAAATCATCGATTCCCGCGCGCGAAAAAGAGTCGTCGAAGGAAAGCGTGCGCCGCGTTACGAGGAAGTCCTGGAGCGCCTTGCCCTCTAGGGCAACGTTGGAGTTTCCAGCGCGCACGAATACCCTGCCTTGGAAAGTGCCGGCCTCGTTTTTGATGGCGAATATTTCGACTTGGAAAATTTTTCCTTCAGGCCGCACTTCGTACGCGGGGTTGGGAAAAACTTTTTCAACCGCCTTGCTCACGTCTTCGGAAACGCGTTTTTTTCCTCGGACAGTGAATTTTCCGCCGCCGGAGTTGGCAAGTGCACAGGCGGTTTCGCCTACTTTCCTTAAGTCGCCAGAATCAAGTGCGCGATTGTTGTCCTTCAAAGAGTTACACCGCAAAAAACGTTTTAAGAACCACTTAAAGATATTTAAAGATTTGCCCAAGCTGATTGACCGCTGCAAAACAAAAGCGGCTTATATTCGGTTTGTGAGTGTATTTGCATGGTTTTCAGGGGCCTCGGGGCGGCAGACTGGCTTTCTCTTGCGAATGCAGCAGCAGGGGCAACGGGGATTACACTAGCAATTGCAGGAGCAAGCGTTGCTGCGGCGTATCTTCCTTTTGCGGTTTTGTTCGATTGGCTTGACGGCCGCGCGGCGCGAAGGAACAGGCCGAGCGCGTTGGGAAAGCAGTTGGATTCTTTGGCGGACTCGATTTCTTTTGTAGCGGCACCGGCTGCAATCGCGGTTTCGGTTGCAGGCTTCGGTTGGGTGGTTGTTTGCGCGGCAATGTTTTATTGCTGCTGCGGGGTGTTGCGGCTGGCGCGTTTCAACACCCAGGCGGAGAAGAACGTTTTTTACGGCCTGCCTTCCCCGGCAACGGCAGTTGCGGTAATCGTTTTGGCGCTCGTTTGGCCACAGTGGGCATGGCTCTGGCTTTTTGCAAGCGCAGTTGCAATGGCGGCGCCCTTCAAACTGGGAAAACCGGTTGTTTGAAAAGGCATAGGACATTAAAACCGTTTTAATCCTAATTATTGCGTAGGCGTTTATTGTATGGATTTGGGTTCGGGTATTCGCAAGGCATTGGCTAAGATTACCAGCGCTACTGTTGTCGACGAGAAGGCAATCAAAGAGCTTGTCAAGGAATTGCAGCGCGTGCTTATTTCCAACGACGTTAACGTCAAGCTTGTGTTCGGTTTGACCAAGCGCATTGAAGAAAAGGCACTCACGGAAAAGCAGGCCGCGGGAATGGGTTTGCGCGAGCACATAGTGCGCATTGTTTACGAAGAACTCGTCGCAATACTGGGAGAAAAATACGAACCCAAGGTTGCGAAGCAACGGATTTTGTTGTGCGGGCTCTTCGGCGCCGGTAAAACCACGAGCATCTCGAAGCTCGCGCGTTTTTACCAGTCAAAGGGATTGAAAGTCGGGGTTATTGCAGGCGACGTGCACCGGCCTGCTGCAATAGACCAGTTAGAGCAATTGGCGAAGCAGGTGAGATGCGAGTTTTATGGCAACCGCGTAATCAAGTCGCCTCAAATTCGGCAGTTGGTTTTAGAGGGTTTGGACAAGCTCAAATCGTGCGACGTGATAATATTCGATTCTGCTGGCAGGAGTGCGTTCGACTCTGATTTGGCTAATGAGTTACATGAAGTCGGAGAGGCGTTCAAGCCAGACGAGAACTTTTTGGTTGTAAGCGCGGACATGGGTCAGGTTGCGGGAAGGCAGGCTGAAGAGTTCAATCACGCGGTGCCGATAACCGGAGTAATAGTCACGAAGATGGATGGAAGCGGTAAAGGCGGCGGCGCACTCAGCGCGGTGCATGCTTCCAAGTCAAAAGTGGCTTTCATTGGAACCGGTGAAAAACCGGACGCGCTTGAAGTGTTTGACGCAAAAAGGTTTGTTGCCCGCCTGGTTGGTTTTCCGGATTTGGAGGCGTTGTTGACCAAGGTGAAAGAGGCCAGTGACGAGCAGGCGTTGCAGAAGGCAATGGAAAGCGGTGAGTTGGATTACGAAGCGTTTTTGGCGCAGATGAAGGCAATGCGCAAGATGGGGCCGTTGAAGCACGTCATGCAGATGCTTGGCGCCTACGACTTGCCTGAAGAAGTAGTCGGCAAGGGAGAAGAGAAGATGAAGTCGTTCGAAGCAGCTGTTTTGAGCATGACTAAAAAAGAGAGGGAGGACCCGGACTTGATGCACCAGAAGGCAAGGCAGGAAAGGGTGGCGCGCGGCTCTGGCTTGAAGCCCGACGAAGTGCGTGAATTGGTAAGCAATTTCGATAAGATGCAGAAGATGATGAAGGGAATGAAGAAGAACCGCGGCTTGCTCAAACGGTTTACTAAAATGAGTCCGGACTTGGAGAAGCTTAAAGGAATGTCGGGCTTCGGCGCGTGAGGAACTTAAAATGAATTTCGGGCTTCTGCGCATTGCAATCGCGTTGGGCGGAACAGCTGCTGCAGCTTACCAAGACCACAAGACGAGCTTCATTGACGACCGCATTACAATAGGAATGATTGCAGCAGGTTTTGCACTCAACTTATTGACTTTCGACTATTCGTTTATTGCATTCAGCATAGGAATTTCGTTGGCTATTCTCGGAGTAGGTTTTATTGCATACAAAACAGGACAGCTTGGCGGAGGAGACGTGCTGTTGTTTGCAGGATTACATGCGCTGCTGCCTGTTTTTCCGCTCGTGCTGTTCGACGCAGTTAAAGGGTTTTACCCGACTGCAACTGCGCAGGCGGTTTCTTTCGTGGCGCAAACGAACGCATACCCCTTTTTCTTCTCAGTCTTCATTTCAGCCTCGTTGTTTGCCATGCTTGGAAGCGCAATCCAGTACGCGCTTGTATTACGGGGGAAGAAACTAAAGCCGGACGTACTGCCCGCTGCGTTGGTAGGCGGCGGTGCACTTGCCTCAATTGCTTTGATCAATTCTTTCCTCGGGCTTTCGTTGGCGCAAGCGGCGTTGTTTAGCGCGGTGTTCATCCCCGGGCTTTTCCTTATTGCGTTCAAGAAACAGATTCTTTCGCAGGCGATAATAAAACGGATTGCACTTGCCGAAATCGAGGACGAAGACGTGCTTGCAACAGAAGAAATGCCCGATTCACTAATGGAAAAATACGGTTTGAGTAAAGTGATCACAAAACGCGAGTTGGAGAAACTGAAAAAAATCAAGGCCAATAAGGAAATGGAATTGTTCCCTGTTTACAAAAACCTGCCACGTTTCGGGCCTTACATCCTTGCAGGACTTATGGTATCGCTGCTTACTGCCGACTTGTTCGTATTGCTCCTACTATTTTGAACCGAACCCGGTTCCGTCCACGCTTAACTGAAAAACTCCGTTTTTTTCCTCCACTTCAAAGTGCACTGGCAGAAACTGCTGTATTACCCAAAGGTTGGACTGCAAGTGATTTGAAAGACGCGGAGTTGAAAAAACCGAGCGACCTTTTGCAAGCGCGCAGTACAACGCAATCTGGTCGGAAAGCCTCTCGTCTACAGCCGCGCCGCTTGCGTTAAAGGCCGTAAACGCGTTGCAGGAATCGAGCGCAACCTTCTCTGCAGGAACGCCGATTTCACCTATTGAAGTAAACCCTGCGCAGGAATTTTCGTAGTTTGCCTGCACGAAAAACATTGCCCCAACGCCTAGAGAAGGCGCGTCAACAGTTTCGGTTTTAACCGGAACTGCAAACGAAGAAAGGCTTTTTGATGCAGTTGCACTCATCCGTTGCGCAACGTGTACCGGAAGGTTTGACGACGCGGCAATGCAGTCTATTGAACGCAGTGCCCTGCGGGCATTACAGTCAAACGCAGTCAATTGGGAAGCACGTTGGACTTCCGCTTTCAGGATTCCGCCTCCTTTTGGAAACCACCCCCATTTCTCGACATTAATTTCAGCACGCAATCCCATTTTAGCGACGGCTGGAAGAAACACGCGCTGCAAGTACAATTGGGGTGGAGCAAAACGTGCGCACGTGCCTCCCTGCAGTTCAAGAACAGTTTTGGAACGCGCGAATACAAGAGGCGGCAACAGCGCCTGGAGGAGCAACAACGTAGAACCGGCGGTTTTAATATCGAACTTAAAGACGCCGCCCGCCTTCAATTCCAACGGAGTGAAGCAAAACTCGATCGAATGCAATTCCGCACCCTCGACTTCCGCATTGCTTAATTCCGCAAGCGCTTGGACGCACGCCAAGTGCTGGGCACGAAGGCCCGGTGAAGGCCGCTTTGCACGGATGTTAGTAATGCGGAACGGCTTGCGCAGCAACACCGAAAGCGAAAGCGCAGTCCGAAGAAGCTGTCCTCCTCCTTCGCCGTGGCTTCCGTCCAACTCGATTAAATCCATTTAACGACTAACGCCTCGGTTTAATATTATCGGCAAACGAGCTTAAACCAGCGCCATGAGGAAGGCAGCAAGCGCAATTGCCATTGCAAACTTGGAGGTCTTTCGCGATTCTGCGTAATCGCCTTGCATCAATTGGATTACGCACAATGCAAACACGCCGTACGAAATCAACAACAGCAGCATGAACTCGATGCCAGCAACCAAGCCGACTGCAAACGGAACAACCGAAAACGCTATTGCCAACAAATACGCGACTGCGGCAACTGCAGCGCTGGCTTTGACGCCCAAAACCATGGGAAGCGAACGCTTTACGCCGCGGTCTGCCTTGCGGTCTTCAATGTCCTTGGAAATCTCGCGGCCCAAGTTCGAAAGAAACGCGAGTGCGCCCACCATTCCCGCAAGAAAGTATTCTCCAGAAATAGCCGCGCCGAACAAAAACGTGAGGCCGGTAAGCCCTGCAACTACCCAGTTTCCCAAATACTTGTACTTAAGCAAAACCGCGGAGTAAGCAAGTAAAAACAACGACGCGCCGACTGCAATGAAGAACACTTCCGAATTAACAAACAAAGAAAGTATTGCGCCAAGCAAAAACAACGAGGAAGCGAAGTTGAACGCAACCCGCTCGCCAATGCGGCCTGAAGGAAGCGGACGGTTTTTCTTAGCCTTGGCATCAACGTTGCGGTCGAAAAAATCGTTTACCGTCATTCCCCCTCCGCAGATGCAAAACGCGGCAGCAGCCGCAAGCACTACTTCCCACGAGAACATCAGGCGATGCAACGAAAGCCAATAACCAAGCAACACTCCCAACGCAGCCATCAGGCAATTGCCTGGCCGTAATAATTCAATGAAAGAACCGACTTTACTCCGCAATTAGGCTTCACCAAAACAAGTGAGGAAGAAGCGGTTTAAAAACAACTGCTTCCAAAAAAATTTGTGGCACGACAAACGACCGCCCGCATTAATACCAGGTGATTTAGAAATGAGTGAAGCAACCCTAAGGCCGGAATACCATTCCCTTGCAGGAAACGCCCCCCTCTCGAAAGGAAGGCCCAACGTATACTTATTGCACGAAGGCGGAAACGAAGTCGGGTGCGGCGCAAGAGACCACTTCAACAAGGAACACGCGGAACATGCGATAAACGAGTTGTGGGACGGACTTGAAAAACTGGGCGCAACGCCGAAAACCTTTTTCGGAATGACTAAAGAACAACTTCTCAAACAAACCCTTGACATGCAAGTGCCACACAAACTGGGCACGCAAGCAACCTCAATTCTCGAACAGGCACGCGCTGAAAACGCAAACGTCATAGTAGGTTCGTTCAACCACGTAACTGGAACAATCACTTTAATTGGTTCGCACGGAAAAGCTAACGGCGAACCGCACTACAGCATTTGCTCCGACGCGCGCGTTCCGGAAGCGGCTGCCGAAAAATTCTTTCAAGCAGTCAAAAGCAAACAACTTACTAACGGCAACTCGATTGAAGCAAGGGAATTTACCGCGCCCACTCCGACGGTGCAAGCACCGAGCGAAATCCTGGTCTACCCCCCGTCGCAGAAGCCTAACAAAAAAAGTGGAAAGACGTTCTCGGTTTCCACAGAAGGCGAACTTTCGCCGCACCATTTGCTTTCACTGGCGTACGCAATAGTTAACTTCGGGCCTCATGGAAACCGGGCGCTGAAAACAATCAGGGTAACCGACGCGAACGTGGCAATAAACTTGACTACCCGCCTTGCCAACATGAATGGAATCGCCATAAAGAAAAGTTGAGGGAATCAAATCCTTTTCTTTCCTTCGGCAAGCATTGCCTTCTTCACGCGAGCGGTTCTTTCGGCAACGTCTTTTCCTTCAAAGGCAGTGCCGATTTGTATTCCGTGAGCACCGGCCTTAATTACGTCGCCTGCTTGGTCGCCGTTTTTCACGCCGCCGCCGTAAATATAGAACATTTCGTTAGCACACGCTTTTGCAATGCCACCCACCACGTCGATTGGCGCAGGGTCTGAAGCCCCCGATCCGCTATCACTTATAAGAACGTGCGCGCCCATGTAACGCGCGGCCAGAGCGCACGCGTAAGCCAAATCAGGCCTGTCGCGGGGAACGAGGTTGGCGTTGCCTATCCAGCCGACTGCACGGCCGGGTTCAAGAACCAAGTAGGCAGTCGGAATCGCCTCGATTTTAGAGCGTTGGACAACCGGAGCGCCCTGGATTTGCGCGGTAGACAACCAATAGACGTCACGGGAGTTAAGCATATACATAAAGTAAGTGGCGTCGGCGTACGAGGTTATTCCGGAAATGTTGCCGGGAAAGAGGACTACCGGGACGTTGACGCGTTCCTTAATCATTTTCACGGTTTCGTCCAAAACGGTTCCCTGAGCGCCGATGCTGCCTCCGACTTGGATTACGTCAGCGCCTGCTTCGCAGCTCGCCTGCGCCAGGCGCGCCCCTTTTTCGCCGCCGGTCTTATCGGGGTCAACTAGTGAAAACAGCATTGCGCCCTGCTTGGCAATCGTATCCGCGTAGTACTTTTCTACTTTGCCCGAAGACTTGCCTAAAGTTACCATAAACACAAAACCCCTTTGTCAATTAAGATAATCCGCGCAAGGCAATAAAAGATATTGCTTCTTCCCGAAACCACAAGTAGAAGTCAACGGCGTTTGCCCAAGTAGTCTGCGACTATTACCGTGGTATTATGGATTTTTCCACGTAATTCATTGCGCGCTGCTTCGCTTGTTTCAACCAACGCTTTGGCAGTAGCTTTTGAATCAGAGCTACGTTGGTTTGAAAGAACATCCGCAATGCCTGGCATAGGAAGGTTGCCTAAGCCATTGGTTGCCAAAATTAACCGGTCTCCAGCCCTTAACCTCACTTTCACGAGTTTGAGTTTTTTAGGCATTTCAGACCCCAACGCAGTAGTCGAAATTTCAGCAATATTACTTCCTTTTCTTAAAGACAGGCCAACGGCACGAAATGCCGCTCCAAGAGAATGATCCGGAGTTAGTCGGTTAAGCTTGCCTTTGCGCCAGAGGAAAACCGCAGTGTGCCCTACGTTTATGACGTGTGCCGTGTTTCCTTTAAACACCGTTGCAGCCGCCGACGCTACGCCTTCGTCGTTGAATTTTAGAAGCGCGTGGGCGGCGCGAAATAATGCCTTAAGCTGCACGGGTTTCTCTATTGCATCCCGCTCATACTCTCGAAATAAGCTCAGTACTTCGTGCGCGGCGGCTATTCCCTTATCTTCCCTACCGCCGCCATCTATTACGGTAATCATTTTTGGTCCGGCGTGAAAAAGATCGGAATTGGTTTCCTTGCCTCCTTTGTGGGTTACGCCCCCTATGTCGTAAACGTGTTCAACTGCCATTTTTTGCGCCTCCTCTTTAATTACGTAAACAAGGACGGGCTTATTATTTTTTGCCAACGAAACTCATTCTATGGACTCTTTGCGGCAACAACTGCTTTCGAAAAACAATTGGAGCGAAAGCCAGTTGGCAAGGCAAGTTGAAGAAAAACGCGAGAGGTTTGCGGGACTGCTTTCGCAAGGCGCGGCGATCGAGCTTTTGGCCCGAGAAAACGGGTTGGAAGTGAAAAAAGAACTGCCGCCCCTGCAGTTTGTTTCGCTTGCTTCGGCCGAATCCGGCGAAACCGTGAACGTACGCGCGCGAGTACTGCACGTTTTTTCTTTAAAGCGGTTTGAGAAAAACGGGCGCAAGGGAAAAGTGCGCAACGTAAGCATTGCAGACGAAACCGGAACCGGCGCGCTTGTGTTGTGGGGAAATGATTCTTCGGCCGCAGATGCGCTTGAACGTAATGACTTTATCGAAATTACGGACGCGCTGGTTAAGAACAAAAACCCGTTGGAACTGCACTCCACTTTGCTCACTAAATTAAAAAGAATTGAAAACGAAGAGGGCACGCAAGCCCAAGCAAACCTTGTTGAAATAAAGGACTTGCAAGACGGGGTGGAAGCCGATTTTTTCGCACGGCTTTTGGAAATAGGCGAGGAAAAGGAGTTCAAGCGC
This sequence comes from Candidatus Micrarchaeota archaeon CG1_02_51_15, assembly GCA_001871495.1. Taxonomy (GTDB): domain Archaea; phylum Micrarchaeota; class Micrarchaeia; order Norongarragalinales; family UBA8480; genus UBA8480. The sequence continues at coordinate 15,664 of MNVG01000020.1, read as the reverse complement.
GAAAAGAACGGCGTACAAAAAACAGGGAAGTTGTTGCGCGCTCTCGTTGCAGACGACTCAGGACAGGTTAGGCTGGTGCTTTGGGACGAGAACTCGGAGCTTGCAAGATACGCCCGGCCCGGCGATGCATTGAAGGTAGAAAGCGGCGTGCCGAAATTGGGCCGCGACCAAATGCTTGAAGTGCACTTGAGTTGGCGCGCGAGGGCGGTTTTGAACCCGCGCGCCCACGGATTGAAAGAAAGGGAGGAATTGTGGAAAGCCAAGTACCCCGAACGCAGGATTGCAGAAGCAACCGAAGGCGAAACTGTATTGCTTGATGCAAAGCTCGATGAAGTAAGCGGCTGTCGGATAGTCCGCAAGTGCAAAGCCTGCGGGGTTTCAGTAAACCTACGAGAACAAGAGTGCAACTGCGGCGCCAAGGAATTCCGCGACTTGCTGGTAATGGAAACCAAGCTGGCAGACGACTCTGGCTCTTGCCGCGTTGTTTTCTTCGGCCGCGAGGCAATGCAAGTACTAGGAATAAACAAGGTTACAATCGACCCGCAAACGATTGCAGAACTACGCGCGGAACAACTCGCGGGAAAACCCCTGAAAGTAGTAGCCCAATGCAAATCCAGCCCGGTAAGCGGCGAAAAAGAGTTTACTGCAAAGCACGTGCTATAAACACAAGCCACCGGCAACCCAGCGGCACTCCACTGGGGTTTGTTTTTAAATAAGTGTTTTCACCTTAGAAGAAACGCGACGCAAACGCTTTGCGCGCATAGTGCGAAAATGCATTTATCTTGAATGCTTGTGCACGAAGGAGTTGGTATAAAATGTCGAAAAAAGACGGAGAAGCAACTAGTACTGAAGCGCCTGAAGCAACGGAGAAAAAAGGGCGCGAAAAAAAGAAGACAACCTGCATTGAAGACCTGCCGGGAATAGGAGAAGGATCTGCGAGCAAATTAAGGGACGCAGGTTACGACACTCTTGAAATCATTGCCTACTCCATGTCTTCCGAACTCGCTGAAGCCTCGGGAATAGGCGAAGGAACCGCGATAAAGGCAATCAACGCGGCGCGCGAAGCGCTGGAAATGGGCTACGAAAGCGGAGACGCGGTGCTGCAACGGAGAAAAAACATAGGCCGTATTACAACCGGCTCTAAAGAACTCGACATACTACTAGGAGGCGGCGTGGAAACGCAGGCAATCACCGAAGCATACGGAAGGTACTCGAGCGGAAAAAGCCAGTTGGCATTCCAGCTTTCGGTAAACGTACAACTTCCAAAAGACAAAGGAGGATTGGAAGGAAGCGTATTGTTTTTGGATACTGAAAACACGTTCAGGCCCGAACGCATTGTGCAAATGGCGCAAGCAAAAGGACTTGACCCCGAAACGGTTTTGAAACACATTTTCGTCGGCCGTTCCTACAACAGCGACCACCAAATGCTCCTTGTTGAAAAAGCAGAGGAAATAGTCAAGAAAAACAACGTACGGTTGATAATCGTAGATTCGCTTACTTCCGGATTCCGCAGCGACTACATGGGACGCGGCCAGCTGGCAGAACGCCAGCAGAAGCTCAACAAACACTTGCACGCGCTACAGAAAATGGCGGACATGCACAACGTCGCAGTATACGTAACAAACCAAGTTATGGACAGGCCCGACATTCTCTTTGGAGACCCCACTGCCCCAATAGGCGGAAACGTGCTGGCGCACCAAAGCACGTACAGAATGTACCTCCGCAGAAGCAAGGAAGACCGCAGGATAGCAAAACTCGTAGACTCCCCAAACCTCCCAGACGGCGAATGCGTCTTCAGATGCACCTCGGACGGCCTGGCGGACATGGAGTAAAAGTATTAAAACCTTAAAAGCCGCTCGAACTTGATTCGAGGGGTCTCTTTTATTTTTACTCCCTTTAGCCCAAGCTACGTCTAGCGAAATAAAAAAAACGAGGCGCGCAAACGCGCGCTTAAAAAAAAGTTTTATCCTGCAAGAACTATTCTTGTAGTCGGGGCCTTGCGAGTAATGGTTCCAGCACGGATTCCTGCAATGTACTGCACGCCCTTCTGCTCTGCTGCGTCAACCAAACGCTGGGTGACTATTCCGTCGAGCACTATTGCAAATGTTTTTTCAACGGACTCCAAAGCAGGCATTATGTCGCGAATCGGCACTTCCTTTTGCACCGAGTTGTCGTCAGTCAACACGCGCGCTTTCAGCGAGCCTTCAAGCTCCTTGAGTGCGGACTTAAGGAAATCTACTTTTGCAGGGTCTGCAGGAACTTCAGGAACCGGAGCCGGAACAGGCGCAGCAGGCGGCTGAGGCGGTTGCTCGGAAGGAACGAATGCCGAACTCGAGCGCACTTGCACAGGCCTGCGTTCCCCACGGTCCCTAAATCGCTCGTGACGCGGCTGTTCGCGCACCGAAGGCCGTTGGTCGCGGTATTGCGGCGCGCGTACAACTTGAGCAGCAGACACGCGGGTGTCGCGGCCGGCAACGCTTTCTCCCAATGCCGTGTCGAAAGCAACGGCACTTACCTTCTTTTCCGACCGCTTTTCTCCGGCATATCCTTCCACCTGCTCGAGGGTAACGCGTTTACGCAAAGCCATTATTATCTCCTTGCGAGTCAACTCTTCAACTTCCTTACCCGCAGGCGCACGCGCAACAAAGTCGATGTCGGTTACGTTAACCAACTCGCGGAGGATAATGTCCCCCCCCCTATCGCCGTCAAGGAACACGGTTGTTTCCTTTTCGCGGCACAGTTGGGCAATCGTTTTTCCAACGTTCGCTCCTCCTACTGCAACCACGTTTTTTATGCCATTTTTCAGCATGTTGATTACGTCGGCGCGTCCTTCCACTACGATAATGGAATCGCTTCCTTCTATTCCAGGCCCAGTAACCAAGTGGTCTTCGCCGTAAGTCACAGCGTCGGATACCTTGACCGCGTCGCGAACCAATTCACTCAACTCCTTGCTTTCAGGAATCTCTGTGGCAACCATGTTCTTCAACAAGTTCTTGGCCCTCTCCAAAACCTGTTTGCGCTTGAGGTTACGGCTGTCTTCAATGCGGTTAACTGAAATCCTTGCTTCGCACGGACCAACACGATCTACTACTTCAAGGCTGGCTGCAAGAATACTTGTTTCAACCATATCCAAACTGGAAGGAACGAAAATCTGCCCTATTGTCTTGCCGCCGCGGATCTGCGTCTCGACTTCAATGCGGCCTATGCGACCGTTCTTCTGCAGTTCGCGCAAATCCAACTCGTCGCCAAGCAATCCCTCAGTCTGGCCGAATACCGCTCCGACGATGTCGGGTTTTTCAATAATTCCGTCAACTTCAAAGTTGGCCTTAACCAAGTATTTTACCGTATCAATGTAAGTCTTACCCATTTTCCAATCACCTGCATTCCACTTTTTACAGCCAAACAACGCACGAGATTAAACAGAAGACCGCGCATTGTTGACGCTCCCTTCATCCTCCGTTTAATCGAAGTCGAAAGGCCATCCTTGCGCGGCCATCATCACCAAATAAAACCGGCGTTTTAGGCTGCAAATGCGTTTTTCCGCAAACCAGGAAAAACCCATTCAATCCTACAGAACAACCGAGTTCAACGCGGCAAGCCCGCAGGGGCTTCTACGCTCGAACGCTCGGCTATTAGGTCGTATAAAGAAGGAGAAATGCGAATTATGTCTTTCTGCGAAAGAATACCGACGATCTTACCACCTTCAGTAACCACCAAGCGCTTGACATCGTTGTCGCCCATGCGCTTTGCAGCTTCGCTTAAGTCCGCTTCGGAAGAAACGGAAATCAACGGCTTTGAAGAAACGTCCTTTACCCTCAAGTCACACTTTTTGACAGCCAATGCCTTGACCACCAAGTCGCGTTCGCTTGCTATTGCATCAATCTTATTACCATTCTTAACCAGAAGGCTGCCTACCTTCTTGTCGCGCATAAGCACGGCCGCCTCGAAAACGGGGGCCTCGCCCGCGATTGTGACTAGAGACGTCTTCATGCAGTCTCCAACTTTAATGCCTGTTTGCATAATGTAATAGTAACGCCTCAACCACTATTTATAATGTGCGAAACGCCCAACGACAGGCGACGAAACCCTACTAGGCAGTTGTTCTAGTCAAGTGATACGGCTTGTCTTGCAGATGGGAAACCTGCCCCTTTAGCCACAGATAATCATTTATTTCCGACGCAGTTGTTTCAAAGCCGTTCTGCTCCAATTGTATCCTAATGCAGTCTACGGCTACAATAGTGTTAGCCCGAATTTCCACTTCCTCGCTGCTTCCAGCCGCAATCTCGACTCGGCATTCGACCTTTCCCAACAGTTTGGAGCCCTATTCAAGAATACCGTGCCCGCGCAAAACCTGCGGCAGCTTATAGTCGGCGCAGGCCGTCAATTCGTCCACGCCGTCCAGTTTGACTACTCCGTGAAAACGATTGACATCGGAAACCAGTAACTGCGCACGCTTGTTAAAAGGCACGGCCCGGCCGCCATAGCTTGCGGCGTCCCTGAAGAACGGAAAACTATTGAGCAACCTACCCGGCAACTGCGGGACGCTAGCGGTTCCTATTATTTTTGAAAAATCCGCGCCATACTCGCAAACAACCGTTTTCCTCAAGCACTGGAGAATCCGCAGGCGGTCTTCAAGTAAAGGAATTTCAACGTTTCTCCTCAACAGACCAGCCAATTCCTTTTTTTCAATCCCCCAACAAATACTCCGGATCCAAAATAGGCCTCCCATCTTCAACTGCCCTCAAAAACGAGGCCAGCATCCCATACGCGCCGTCGTAGAACCCTCCTTTATACTCTATTTTCCATTTTGGCTACCCCCAGTAACTAAAGCTGATGGAATCGAGGACGAATGTTAAGCCCAGTTTTTAATCGTCGCTCAAGCCGCGCAAGTCAAAAGGCGACTTATACAACCAACAGTTTACTTCACTCGCATCGAATGCCTTACAAAAAGCGCCTATTTGGCTCCCGTCAATAGCTACTTGCCTCGATTTTCCGGCAACGAAATAAGCCACTTCCAAAACAGGGTTCAGGTTACCAGCAATTAACTTGCCAATACGGGTTTATACTATTTACGCAGTTTTTTATCTGCCGAGGTCACTATTGAAGCATGGGCCACAGCCAATACCAACGCGGGGCGCGCTTCGAACGCCAGCTCAAGCACATCCTCGAAAACAAAGGGTTTTACGTAATACGCGCGGGGCAAAGCGGCGGCGACGGCGTAAGCCCCGACTTGATAGCCCTTAGCACGACAAAAAAATTCGCTTTAGAATGCAAAGCCTGGGAGTCAACCGGCCTGCATTTCGAAATCCAGAAAGTGCAAATAATGCGTGCGTGGGAACAACAAACCGGAATTCCCTTCTACGTTGCTTGGAAACAAAACCGCGAAGAATGGCGCTTCTTCCCCCTCTTTCTCCTCAAAGAAAACCCAAAAGGATACAGCTTAACTAGAAACGACTACGCCGCAGGAATGACGCTCGAAATACTCCTTGAACCGGCCTTAAAAACAGCGTCCGAACGCCCGGTTTCCCCGCCCGAAACCCCCCCTACCCCTTCTTAAAGCCTATATAAGGCTATGTAAATGCCAACTCCCGCGTTTAAGCCGTAATTGCGCCTCAACCCCCCACTATCCCTGTTTGTTACTACCGACAAGTTTATATATTATGATTGTGCTAAATAGGTAAGCAGAAAAAAGGTTTGAAAAAATGCAAGTAAAATGCGGTTCGTTGATGGAAGCAAAGGGACTCGTCAAGAACATTCCCAAACCTAGTGAAACCGTTCCCCACCGACAGATTCCGATGTTTTTGCCGGCGCTGGTGAGTGAGAAAGCGCAGGGAAACGGGGCAATGGAGGTAACCAACCGTCAGGAATTTTTGAACCAGAATATTCCAGAGTGGATTCGCTACACCACTTTCAAACCGATTGCAATAATGTTTGCAGCAGGCGCAATAATCGCGTTTTCGGTTAACATATACATAAGCGCGTTCCTGGGCTTGTGCGCAGGTTATTTTTACGGACACTACCAGTGGAAGAAAGGATACGTTGAAAGGTTACTCAAGTCAAGGTGGCTTTACGAAGGAACGTAGGGAAGATGAAAATGGCAGTACAACAACCGATTGATGCACAGACGCAATTGCTTGCGCAGAAAATGCCTACTGGACAAAAGGATTACGCAGGCTTGGCTTACGCAGCCGCCGACCCTAATGTCCGGCCTTTCATGCGCGCAAGCACCCGCTGGGATTACCTGTGCGAATACGCGGGATTCTGGATAGACCACTACCGCTTCCTCGGCGCCGCAATAGCGCTTGCAGCAGTAGGAGTCTACATGCTAGGCGTACTGTGGCCAGTCGGATTGTTCATAATCGCGTTGGCCGGAAAATACAAGAACGTTTCTTGGTGGGACCGCTTCATATACCGTGACTTTGGACAATACAGGTCGTTGATATTGGGCAATTGAAGAAAGTGGAAAAAATGCAAAGTAAAAAAGAACCATACGCGTCGCACGCGCCTTCGGCAATAGTGCAAGCCATGAGCTTCGTGGAGGACTTCACTCCCATCAAGCCAGTGGTTGGAGACATCAACGGTTTTGAAGACGCGATGTTTAAAGGAAGCCTATTGGGCTTACCCCACGAAATAAGTTGGGCAATAGTATTTGCAGGATGCGCGTACGGCGCGCTGGTGTTGCTGTTATGACGAGTTTGACTGAAGCAAGGAAAATGTTGACGCCAAGACAGGCGGAAAAGGCAGGTGACACCTGGCTGGGCACCAAGTCCTACGCAGGCGGCTCGTGGACCGGTCCGATCAACCCGATGATGGCAGATAACATCAGGTCAGACAACACGCAAAACCCAATGCCTGAAAGCAATGACAACCTGGTTCCAATCTACCTTCCGGCAACCCTAAACGAAAAAGGAATGTCGGGCGGAAAAGAACCCGTAAATACCGTAAAGGTAATGACGCGCGGAGAATACATGGACAAGTGTATGGGCAAAGGAAAGTTTCACGGAGACACAGGAGTAAACGCAGTTTACAAGTTTTACGCGTACGCCTGGGTAATGGTCGCAATTACCATAATAGTCGCCTTCCTTTGGGGCCCGTACTTTGCAGCAATCCCGGCATTTCTTGCAGGAACGTACTGGAGCGAAAAAGAAGTTTCAACAGCGTGGGACATCCAGTGGCTAAAAAGCAAGATGCTCGTGCACATGAGTTAGTAAGAGGTGGAAAAAATGACTGAACAATTAATGATGACGACGGTTCTCGCAGAATCTAAACAGCCTTTTGCGAGAATGCGCACTCGGTACGACTACTTGATGAGTTATTTTCCGATGTGGAAAAACCACTTGCGCTTCCGCACTGCAATGTACATGTGCGCACTGCTCGGCGGGGCAATGCTGTTCATCGAACCCCTGGCCAGTCCATTCCTGCTTGCAGGAGCGGCGTACTTCCACGAGCGCATGCAACAGGCACGCGCCCTCATCGAGTCGGGCCGTATGGTAATGATAGGAAACTAAGCGTTGCGCCTTTTTTTCTTTTTCCGTTTTTCTTCTCATTTTTAAATCCTTTTTTCCTTAACTTATTTTTCAGCAAGGAAGACTGGTTTTTTATGGAAAAAGTAAACAAATTCATTTTCGTCGTAGGCGGAGTAATGTCTTCAGTGGGCAAGGGAGTTACTTCGGCGTCTATTGGTAAGATTCTCCAGTCCAAAGGGTACAGGGTTACTAACATCAAGTGCGATATGTACGTCAACATTGACGCAGGCACCATTCGCCCTGCAGAGCACGGCGAGGTTTTCGTCGGCGAAGACGGCATTGAAGCGGACCAGGACCTTGGAAATTACGAGAGGTTCACAAACCAAATTTGCGTAAAAGACAATTATATAACAACCGGCCAGATTTACCAAGAGGTCATCAGACGTGAACGCAACTTGGAGTATGAAGGCGAAGACGTCGAAGTGGTCCCGGACGTACCCAAGGAGATAATCAGGCGGATTGACGCGTGCCAGAATAAGAACGGCTCTGAAATAACCATAGTGGAATTCGGCGGCACTGTCGGCGAGTATCAATTACTTTTGTTCCTTGAAGCAGCACGGATGATGAAGTCGATGCGGCCTAACGACGTGTTTTTCATTCTCGTAAGTTACCTGCCGACGCCGGGCTTGCTTGGAGAGCAAAAGTCAAAGCCCACACAGTACGCGATAAGGACGCTTAACTCCGCAGGAATTATGCCTGATTTCATACTTTGCCGTGCGGAAAAACCGGCTACCGACGCTATAAAGAACACGATAAGCATGGTGTGCAGCCTTCCGATTGAAAGAGTAATTTCGGCGCCCGACGTTCACTCTATTTACGACGTTCCAGTGAATTTCGAGCGCGAAAACTTCGGGGAAGTGATGTTGAAGGCACTGGGCCTTGAAGCTAGAGCCAGGGATATGCGAGAGTGGACTGCGCTTTCGGATAAGGTAAGTTCACTCAAAGAAAACGTGAAGATAGGCATAGTCGGAAAATACTTTAATTTCAAGTCCTGCAAGGACACTTACATTTCGGTAATAGAGGCAATAAACCACGCGTCGTGGTTTAACGGACGAAACCCCAGCATGGTATGGTTGGATTCCGAAAAGTACGAAGAAGACCCCGGAAAGCTCAAGGAACTAGATGATGTTGACGGCATAATCGTTCCGGGCGGCTTTGGCAAACGCGGGACTGAAGGAATGGTGCTCGCAGCCGAATACGCGAGGAAAAACAAGATTCCCTACCTCGGGCTTTGTTTGGGAATGCAAGTAATGTCAATCGAGTTTGCAAGGAACGTGTGCGGCCTCAAGGGCGCTAATTCGGAAGAGCTTGAGCCTAACACGCCGCACCCAGTAATACACATGATGAAAGGACAGAAGAAAAACTTGGAGGAACACAATTACGGCGCGACCATGCGGCTAGGCTCTTATCCTTGCGTCATTAAAGACGGAACAAAAAGTGCAATTGCGTACGCGACGAAAAACGTGACTGAACGGCACCGTCACCGCTATGAGTTTAACAACGGCTTCCGAGTTTTGATGGAAGAAAAAGGATTGGTTTTTGCAGGCACTAATCCGGAGACAGGCCTCGTTGAAATAATTGAGGCAGACAATCATCCGTTCATGGTAGGCGTCCAGTTTCACCCTGAATTCAAGTCACGCCCCCTGACGCCCCATCCGCTGTTCAGGGATTTCGTAAAAGCGTGCGCGGCCAATCAAACGGGGCGGGTTTAACTTTGAAGGTATTGGTTACTACAGTGGGTTCGGGTGGTTTGGTCACTTTGGCAGAAGAAGTCAAGAAAGGAGTACGCAATGCAGGCGCAACTTTGACTCAAGACCCGACGGATTGTGAAAATGCTTTTTTTGGAACCGACTTCGCCAAAACGCGTGAACTGCTTGAAGCACTAAAGCCGCTTGCGGGAAAAAAGGTTGCTGTTTTTTGCCTTGGAAGTAATGGAAAGCAGGCGCTTGAAAAACTGGTTTCCGAAATGGTTTCAACAGGCGCGCACGTTAACGAAACCCTTTCAATTACAGGAAAACCGGGCTTACTGGGTTTTGGCGCAACGACGTTAAGTGAATCCGATTTGGCACGTGCTAAGGCATTTGGTGAAAAAATGGCGAACCATTGGCTGCGACGCCACGTGGTGCAGCACAGCGACAAGACGCGCATCCAAGGGTATGTCAAAAGACAGTGACCGCGTGCCCGGAGCAACCAAGCGCGAACCGTAAAACTATTAAGGCGCGCTTCCTCTGTTTAATTCGGGTTTTTAGATGGACAGGATTAAAACTGGAATCACGGGCTTGGACGAGTTGATTCAAGGTGGTTTTCCCAAGAAACGCAGCATCCTGATTTCCGGCGCCTGCGGAACGGGCAAAAGCGTTTTGTCGATGCAGTTTCTTTACAAAGGCATTCTTGATTACGCCGAACCCGGGGTTTTCGTTACTTTCGACGAAATGCCTGAAAAGCTGCGCCAGGACATGCTTAATTTCGGCTGGGACTTGGCCGAACTTGAAAAAAACGACTTAATGGCATTGGTGGACGCGACAAGTGCACGCGTGGGAACCCCTTCGGACGAAGAGCATTCAATCCTACCTGGCCAACTTGATGTTGACCGCTTGCTGATAGAAATTCTACAGATTTGCCGCAGGATTGGCGCAAAACGGCTGGTGTTGGACAGCATCCCCGCAATGGCGTTCCAACTTGATAAGGAAAGCGAGATTCGCAAGACCATTTTGAAAATAGTTTACATGATAGCAAAAAGCGGGATTACCTGCATTCTTACTTCCGAAGTTTCCGAACAATCGCTGGGCGGCGCTTCGCCGGTAAAATTCTCCAAATATCAAGTGGAAGAATATGTTGCCGACGGAGTCATCGTAATGGGCTTTCTAGGCAGCGGAAGCCAGTCCACGCGCACGCTGTACATCCGCAAGATGAGAGGAACCAAACACAGCCTCGAGATACACCCTATTGAAATTACGGACCAGGGCGTAATAGTCAAGAAAGTTGAAGACGTTTTCAGGTAATCCGTTTAATGCCGCAGACCGCACAACTCAAGTTCTTTGAAAGCGGCTTCGTTACGAAAACGCCTTTTTTCAAGTCGGCAAAAAAAAGTTTTTTCTCCAACGAAGAACGGCCTTGCGAAATAAGGTCAACTGCCGACTGCACCTGCACTGAAGAAGCAACGGCAACCGCAGTGTTCATTACCCCTACTAAAGAGCAACTTTCTCCAGTACGCGGAAGCGACCAGCAGGCAAAGCACGGCGTACGGCGCGGTACTATTGCAGAAGCCATTACACGAAAGCCCTGCGCGCCTGCGTAAACCCACGGAATACTGCGCTGCCAACACACTTCGTTTATTGCCTCGCGAGTAGAATGGTTGTCCGAACAATCCAGCACCAAATCGACGCCTTCAAGCAAAAGCCGGACAGTACTTGAAGAAAATTGCGCGAACAACGGAATGCCTTCAACGTGCGGAAAGTAACGAGAAAGGAAAACAGCTGCTGCTTCGGCCTTTGGTTTTCCCACGTCAGAACCGCCGAACAGACACGTACGGGAAAGATTGCTTTCTTCCACCAAGTCGCGATCGACCAAACGCAGTTCGCGAACACCCGATTGCGCAAGCAACAACGCCGAATGAGATCCCACTCCCCCCAAACCTATTACTGCAACACAAGCCTTGCGAAGCCGTGAGTGACCGGTTGCGCCAAGCGCCCGCACCTGCCTTAAAAAAAAAGAGGTGTTTTGCATCAAGGCTTACCTTCTTTTTTGGACAGATAATCCTTTATTGCAGCGTGCAGTGCGTCGGCAGCAAGGTTAGAACAATGCATTTTAATTACAGGCAAGCCACCCAACGAATCGGCTACGTCGGCGCGGGTTATTTTCAACGCCTCGTCCAACGTTTTTCCTTTGGCAAGTTCAGTAACCATGCTACTAGTGGCAATTGCAGCACCGCAACCCATTGTCTTGAATTTTATGTCAACCAAACGGTTGTTTTTCACCGTGATGAACACAAACATTATGTCACCGCAAACCGCGTTGCCTACCTTGCCCACTCCGTCCGCATCGGTTATTTCACCGACGTTGTGCGGGTTGCGCATGTGCTCCATTGTTTTTTCCGAGTATAATTCAGTCACTGCACTCTACCCCCACAATCAGCATTTTTGCCCGTCTCCCGAACCGAAATCGACTCCGTTCAAGTCGTCTCCAGGTTTGAAAGGCGACATTGCCCGCAAACGCGCTACTGTCTTTTTCGTTTTAGCCGCGGCAAACCCCACTTGCGCAAGAGTATTGCTGCACCCCAGAGTAAACCGCACGCTACCATGAGCTTCGTGAGGCTTGCGGCCCATTGCAAGCAACACGTGCGACGCTTGAAGTTTGCGCGAAGAACACGCAGACCCGGTTGAAACACAAACTCCACCATCATCCAAGCCCATCAGTATACCTTCACCTTCTATTGCGGAAAAGGACACGTTTACATTGTTAGGCAAGCGCTTCAACCCAGACGGGCCGTTAAGCCTAGTTCCTTCGATTTCAAACAACCGTTTTAACAGCAGTTCGCTAAGCCTCCGCAACCTCAACGCTTCCTTTTTTCCCTCGCGGAAAGCAATTTCACATGCCTTGCCGAAACCCACTATCCCTGCAACATTCTGGGTTCCGCTACGCAATCCGCGCTCGTGGCCACCGCCGAAAAACAACGGGCTTACTTTAACGCCGGATCTTACGTAAAGCGCGCCCACTCCCTTGGGACCGTAAATCTTGTGCGACGAAAGCGACAGCATGTCCACGCCCAACTTGTCAACTGAAACCCCTATTTTGCCTGCCGACTGCACGGCATCAGAGTGAAAAACCGCGCCTGCTTCATGCGCTGCCTTTGCAATTTCGGCAATCGGTTGAATGGAACCGACTTCGTTGTTCGCATGCATTACCGAAACCAAAACGGTTCCCTTAACCAGCTTACGCGCCGCGTCAATATCAACAATGCCCTCGCGGTCGACAGGAAGCAACACGCGCTCTGTGCCCCGGCGTGCAAGCTCGGCGCACGGCTCGAGCACGGCAGGATGTTCTATTGCAGAACACGCCACGCGTTTGCCGCGCTTGCTGTCGAAGCCGCCTAAAATAGCTAGGTTGTCGGCTTCGGTACCGCCGGAGGTAAAAACGATTTCCTCAGCAAAGGCGTCTATAAGCAAAGCCGCTCTTTTACGGGCGATTTCAATTGCATCAGCAGCCTCGCGGCCCAACGAATGCAGACTAGAAGCGTTTCCGAACTTGATTGAAAAAAACGGCTTCATTTCAGCCGCAACCCGCGGGTCCAACGGAGTAGTCGCAGCGTGATCCAAATATACTTTCATAAAAATCACTTTTTGCTGATTTCGCAAATGTCAAGGCCACGGCCCCTGCAAGCAGCGCACAACCTTATTTCAATTCCTTTCTTACGTCCGATTATGCGGCCGGTTATCAATGCGGCAATGTGCCGCACTTTCTTGTCAGCAGTCCTATGCATTCCCAAATACTTGCTCACAGCAGCCTGGGACAACCCCAACGAGGACGCTATGCGCTGCTGATTCCACCCTTTTGAGGCAAGGTTTTGCGCGGCTTCGGCACGCACTGCCGGAAGAAGCTTTTTCACAGCATAATCGCAAGGCACGAAGTCCATAACCCAATTATATAACTAAGTGATATTTAATAGCTATGGATAGGAGAAAGAGAAAGCGGGGTAAGGGAATTGCACCCTTCTATTCCGCTCTGCAGGCGGATGCATAGCTGATCTGCCAACCCCGCGTTTTAGGTTTGGCTGCCTATTGTTTTTGTGCACGGCGTTTTTTATTCCTTGAGCCGACAAGGCGCGAGAACAGCTCGAGTGTTGATTTTGCGAAAGAGGAGTATTCGCGGAATCCGCGGTCTCTTTGCTTGGGCTTAAGTAGCAGGACGTAAGCAAGTCCGAAAACAATCCCGCAGACGTGTACAGATAAGTCCACTGGCGCGGCTTGTTCTCTTAAGCGTCCTTTTTCTTGAACGTCGATAGCCTGCATTACTTGGACGGATTCTTCGCGCACTTGGGCGGCTTCTGCAGTCTTGTTTTCGGAAACAAACACAGCGTACTTTTCCTGCAGCGCACTGTTTTGGTTTGTAAGGCCAAGTTGGTGTTGCTGTACGGCGTAAGCTGTAAGTGGAAAAATTATTGCGGAACTTAAAAGGGGAACCGCGATTAAAGCGGCGGTTGCCGCCTTGGGGTGAAGGAGTATCGCCGCCCTATTAGACCGGTTATTCCCGAACTGGCGCCGGCCAACATTGTCTGCGGAGACAGGAGGGCAAACACGCAGCCAGCAATTGTTCCGGCGCAAAGAAAAATTACTATAACATCGTAGGAACGCAGCCTGTTTTCCACTATGACTCCAAATGCGAGAAGGGGAAGCAAGTTGCCAAGCAGATGCAACAAGCCGACGTGGGTAAACAATTGCGTGACTAGGCTCAGTGGAAAGGAAGTGGCTTTAAGTGCAGTGTTACGGAGTTGCTGTTCTTCCATGTACGGGTTGCCGTTAGATAGAATGAAATACGTGGATAGTATTAAGACGACAAGAAAAACAGTTGCAATGGGGGGCCTCATGTTTGAATGAGGTTATTCATCAATTTAATTGCACGCAAACCTTCGGCAGGACGTTTGTAAAAAGAACTGGGCGCATACTAACAAAGAGACCGGAATTACACCGGTATTGCGTCCAGTTCAACCCACCTATATAGAATACGCTGATTTTATTTAGCGCCTCTTGAGTATTTAAGGATTTGTATTTGAAGAAGAAAGTGATATCCCGGAATAAGTTCCTCTCTATGATTTGGTTGTATTTTTGTACTTTAAACCTTTTGCGGTTTTCTTGTTCCAGACTGCGAGTGGCGTTTGCCATTCGAGGCTTGAGTGCAGTTTCTTTTCGTTGTATGCTTTGACTGCCTTTTCCAAATCGTCGTCGTAATAGTCGTAAAGTCGTGTGATAGTGTGGTTGAGTTTTTCGAGCTTGCCGTTGCACTGTGGGTGCGACGACCGCGTGAAAACGTGGTCGACGCCGGCGCGTTTCACCGCGCCGTGAAATGCGTGCGCCGGGTCCGTGCGGTTTTGCGTGTTACAAAACTGTGTTCCGTTGTCAGTAAGCAGCTGGCGGGGTACGCCATGTTTTGCCGTTGCTACGGCAAACACTTGCAGCGCTGCTTCCGCCGTCGGCGAGTCAAACAAACCATGGCCCACTATCAAACGGGTTGCGTCGTCTTCGAAGAGAATAAGCCACTTGCCATTACTCAACAGCTTCCAATCCACGTGCCACAACGAGTTGGTTTTAGTGCGCTCGTAGCGCACCCACTTCCTGCGCTTCGACTTCTTGGGCTCTCGCTTCGCGAGCCCGGCCTCTTTTAACACGGCGCGGATTTTGTTGTGCGAAACGCGAATCTTTCGGGCAAGCAATCGTTGTTCCATTTCAAGCGCACTGCAAGGAACTTCGCGGTGCTCGCAAATAATCCTTTCCTTCAACGCCTGCGAAAGCACTATCGGCTTGCGACCGCACTACAAAAGAATTGGCGGAACACCCGCCGCACAATAACGGCGATACAATTCCCTTACCCAACGCGGGCTTACGCCCGCGCGTTTGGCTATCCGCCAAACACTTAAACGGCCGTCATTCATTCGCCGACAAACTTCATTTATTTGCGGTTGCTTCAACTTCAACATACCCTCTGAAAACACAGAGGGAAAGTTAATTCAGGATATCACATATTTGAAGAAGAAAGCGGGCTCGGAGGGAATTTCATTCCAATTCTTTCTTTGGAGAAAAAGGATGGTTTTGAACCCTCGACCCATTGGTTAAGAGCCAATTGCTCTGCCAAACTGAGCTACGAGCCCGTTATAACGAATTATTTAAGTGATGTTCCGAGTTATTAATTGTTTTCGGAACGGCTTTTTGTCCGCGGGGACAACTGAGGAGTGGAGAGGATTTTTTTGAGGGTTGTTGTTTTGAGGCTTGGACATCGCAAGGACCGGGATAAGCGCATCAGTACGCACTGCGCGTTGGTTGCGCGGACTTTTGGCGCGGACAAAATAATTTTCAGCGGGGAGTTCGACGAAGGAATCCTAGAGAGCGTAAAAAAACTTTGCCTGAAATGGGGTGGCAGTTTCAAGG
>MNVG01000030.1 GCA_001871495.1 Candidatus Micrarchaeota archaeon CG1_02_51_15 | reverse complement strand
ACCTTTGAGTGAATCAAAAACAAAACCCTTGAAAGGAAGCAGCTCCCTAGCTTTTTCTTCCAGCTGTTGCTTCTTGCTCCGTGCCTCCGATGCTTCGGAAGCCGCTTTCACAACGCTTTCGTAGGCCAAAAGAACTTTGCCTGCTTCGTGAACCAACTCGTCCAAACCGCCTGCAGTCGCCTTTTCGACTTCCGGCAAGTCCAGCTGTTTCTCAATTGCCCTCAAAGCAACCAGTTTTTCAGAAACCTTCTCGAACTCGCTTGAAGGCGCGTCGGGCACTCCGTTCTTCGACTGGGTAATGTGAATAGCGCCAAATTCGTACAACGCTTTGACAATCAGACGAACCGACTCCTGGGCTGCAATCATGCGCACCCGAGTCATTTTTTCAGGTAGAAAAACCATTTTTTACACGCTCAATCCTTGCCGTTGAACATTACGCCTTTCAACTCAACTGCAATCTCTTTAGCCCGCTTCTCGCTTGTCTTGCGAATGGAAGCGGCTTCGACCTTGGCTTGGTCCAAAATCTTGGCAACTTCGCGCATTGCCTTCTCTTCTTCAACCTTCAAAAAAGCGGCTTTCTCTTCCGACGCGCTTGAACGCGCCTTTTCTATAATGCGTTGTCCTTCCAATTTGGCAGACGCAACCAACGAACGCGCCTCTCCTTCGGCAGACGCAACAGTCTCACGTGCACGGTTCTCTTCAACCGCCAATTCCTTCAAAGAAACGCTCAAGTGTTCGCCTGCCACTTCATGCTTGTCACTCAATTTCAACCACCGCGAAACTCCCTATAACGTCTAGCCACACGACTTCAAACTTAAAACCCGTTTTCTGCACTTGCTTGCCAAACAAATTATTTGGAGTGCGGAATAATTCCAGCGAAAAAAACGTTTTTCGTTTCAACCTGAAGACCTATAACGCGAAAAACTTTTTTAAACACGACACCCGACGAACCCATTGCTCCGCCGAACGGAAACGAATTTTAACCACAAACAACCATTACTTAAGACCACTAAAAACGCGTTGCACTAATTTCAGGTTTACGCAACTCTTTTTACCGCCTGCTTCTTTAAACCGACTTGTGTCAATTGAGATGACCGTGCGCGAAGCCAAGCGTGCTGAACTGAACGAAGTTGCGAAACTCAGCGCAAAAAGCTTTGGCGAAAGATCGCCCCGCTTTCCGCGAATTAAGTTTATCTTCGAGAAAGTAGTGGTCGCCTTGCACGACGGACGCATAGTCGGCGCAGTCGCATACTCCGAAAACCGTAACGCAGAAGGCAAGCCCTTTCTCGAAGCTTCTGGCCTTACAGTGCACTCGGATTACAGAAGCAAGGGAAATCGCTTCCACACTTGCCTCCGAATTGTTAAAACGCGCGAAAGAAAAAGGAGGCCGCGTTAACTTCGCAGCCGACAAAAGCCTGGCCGGATTTTATTACACGCTTGCGCGAAAAAAAGGCGCGGATTTGCGCGTGTTGATAGAGCCAAAACAATCCAAGCCCGGGCTTTTTCGAGCCGTTCCCAAGAATTGAAAACCCAAGAAAGAACCGGAGAAAACTATTCTCTTACAACCGTCTTTTCGACTATGCTCTTTATCTTCGACGACTCGTAAGCCAGGCGCAGTAGAGTGGCGTGACCGCGCACTCCCTTGCCGCTTTCAATGCTGTTGATTAAACCCAGGGTTTCGAGTTCGTGGAGGTATTCGCGGTACCACCTTGAAGTCCGTGGGTCTTGACCCATTTTTTTGGCCATTGCCCGATAACGCTCGTACACTTCGCCTGAAAAATAGTATTTTTCCCCCTCTTCTTCCACCAGCCGCTTGTAATGCACGTCGTCGGTGACAACCGCTAGGGCGTACAACACGAGTTTCTGGTGTTCGGGTAGCGAGCCTATTATTTCAGCTGCCTTGTCCTCGTCTGCGGCCTTGCGTGCTTCTTCCACTTCCTTTTCGGAAATTTTTTCAATCTTCTTCCTTTCACCTACTTCGCCGGCGCGGAGCAGCAGCGCCAGCGCGTAGCGCGCGTCGCCGTTATCGCCTGCTGCAATTGCCGACGCCAGGTTAATCGCGCCAGGAAGCACTACGTCGTCTGCAAATCCCTTGGCCACGCGTTGGTCGAGAATGCCTTGCAGCTGCTGTGCGTCGTAAGGCTGGAAAACGACTTCATCTTCGCATAACGCCGACTTGCTTCTGGTGTCCAAACGTTGTTTAAAGTTAATCTTGTTTGAAATCCCAATTACCGAAACGCTTCCTTTCTTCAAGTCGTCGTTAGCCCTAGTAAGCGTGTAAATAAGGTTGTCCAAGTCCTTTACGACGTCAACTTCGTCCAAAACCAGAACCATGTTCTTTCCGTCGGCGCCCTCGTCACCAGGGCCTTCTATCCAATCTAGGAAACGGTCGTACAAGTGCGCAAAAGAATAACCCGTTTTCGCGCTGGACGGATTGAAGTGCGAAATGACTTTCTGCATTATCTTATAACGCGAGTCGTAAATCCTGCAGTTCAAATAAACCGATTTGGCGCGCAAGTTCCGTTCTTCGTCCAGTTTTAGCAACACGTGCTTGGCAACGCACGTCTTGCCCGTGCCCGTTTTGCCGTAAACAAAGAGGTTTCTAGCCCGCGAGCCTTTCAAAACAGGCATTACTGCCTGCATAACCCGCTTTATTTCCTCGTCGCGGAAAAGCAGTTGCGAGGGCACAAAGTGGGGCGACAAGACGTTCTTGTCCCTGAAAACACCGTTTCCCTGCATCAACTCACTAAAACTCGGCAACCTGACTTCCCACCTGAAACCTCTTTTTGGGCGGCAACCGGTTTAAACCTTTGCGCCCTTACTTCTTCCCTCTCAAATGCCTGCGTTCCGCAGGGGTTTGCGCAAGCTTTTTAAGAGTGTTTCCGCTAAGGTTAGTCGATAGCAAGCACAAACGCTTATTGAATAGACAGGTGATTCGTACAAATGGGAGTTTTTGGTGGATTGGGAAAAGCACTTGGTTTGAACAAGGAAATGAGCCTCGACGACTTCATGACTGCCTCGGAAGCCGAAGAAGTAGACGTCATGCACCAGGCAGCCGACTTTTACGTAAAGCCGATCGCCCTGCAAATGGACTCCGACCTCAAGCTTGTAGAAGAAGAACTCAAGCAAAAGAACATTGTATTACTCAACATTTCGCCAATGGCCCGCAACGCTACCAAGCTTAAAGTAGCAGTCGGCGACTTGCGCGCATTCATCCACGGAATCAACGGCGACATTGCCAAAATCGACGAGGACAAAATCCTGCTCACGCCCCAAAACGTCAAGATCGTCAAAAGCAGGAAACGCTAGGCTTACTAGACTTGGTTTGTAATGTCTGCCGAGAAAAAGCGAGTGACGCGAGAACAGCCGATCTTAACGCGGACGCCTTGCGAACGCAGGCTCCTTGAAAGTAGAACCGCCCCGAATTGGGCTGATAAAGAAGGTGGATTCAATTACGCCTTGCCGTCGGAACAGCCGGCGGACGAAAATTCGCATTCATTACTCGTAAGATTGGCCGCAAAATACCGTCTATCGCGAACTAAACGCATTGCTGGCAAAAGTGACCATCATGCCGCGTGTTGCGATGCGTCAGCTTTAGCGGCTTGGTTTATTAGGCGGAACATTGGCGCCATTGTGGAAAACAAGCTGATTATATACGACGTGTCCGATAACAACCCGTTTGCCAAACACTGCCCTAAAATCAAGGATCACAGCCGAGTGCTGTTCGAAGTGAAAGAAAACGGAAAATTCAGGCTTATCTTGGATGGCAAGCCTGCGCGGCTAGACATTAACCCGGCACTTCTCCGGCTGTTTGCGACTTTTGCGAACAGTTATGCCAAAGAGTATTGCGTGAAAAACAAGGCAATCGCTTTGAACTACTAGGAAAAATAGCGCGCGCATACGACAAACGCGCGCGTAAACACGCTAAACTTGCCTTAAACTACGCGCGTAAATTGCATTGAAACATATTGTGACGAAAATGGCGGCTATGCCAATACTCCAATAAGTAACCTGCGGAAAAGTAAGAGGTCGGCGTTTTTATTAACTTGGCTGGCCTTAAGGGAAACTGAAATGGCGATAAGGAAAAAGGAAGTAGTTCCCGCGGAAGTTCGCCTTATTGCGCCGTACCGCACGCCTGGCGAAATTACTCCCGGACCCTGTTGGCGGTTAAGAAAACTTTGACGCAGTGGGGCGCAAGGGCAAAAATCCGTAAACACTACGCGCTTGCCACCGAAGCCAGGGAAAACTATGAATTCATCGAAGCAAACAGGGAACACTTTAAGAACGGCACGCTGTTCTTATATACTGATTATAGCTATTACTGGAAAAGGAATTCCTTGCAGAATACCCCCAGCTTAACGCCGAACACGACGTCGTGTTGGCAATAGCCGTTCCTTCCAGCAAATGGTCGCTGTCAGGCATACGGGTAGCGGTTCACCCCAACCATTCTCTTGAAGCAGTCGAGGTGTTCAAGCGCGTCGAGCACTGGGTCAAGCCAAAAGGCGTTGACCCGGCGTTGGCCGAACGGATAGTTGGAATGGCAATAAACAACTACAAAGCAACTGCCGAACTGCACCAGCAAATCGCGGAAGCGTACTTGCGCGGCTTGGAACAAAAGCTTGCCAGGAAACAAGCAAAGTTGCGCAAGAAAGTTTAATCCGGGTACTGCTTGTCCAGGTTGCTTGCTATACGGTTATTCCTTGTGCGATTGCTTGGGCGAATATGGATTGGCTGTGGGTAATTGCGCGTTTTGCTTCTTTGGGGGCGTAGCATAGGATGTCTACTGGCGCGTGGGTTTGCCACTGTTTTCTTGCCAGCGCGTAACGGTCGAGTTCGGGCACGTTGTCGAATGCCTTGCTTACCACTATGAAGTCGTAGTCGCTGTCGTCAAAGAAGTTGCCGCGCGCCCGCGAGCCGAACAACACTACTTTTATGGGTCTGCCGAATGTTTTTGCGAGCCTTTCCTTGAAGCCATGCGCTACTTTCATAGCTTCGCTTGACACCATTCAATCACCCTCTTGGCGGTAAGTATCGCGTCGTGCGCCTTGCCTTCGTCAACCAGTTCCTTTGGCGTCGTGCCTTCGTAGTCTAAGTAACGCGTTTTGGATTCAAGCGGGGTTACCATGGCTGCTTCGGCAATCAAGTCTTTCGGGGCGCCGACTTCTTCCGCGAGAAAGGCAAGCTCGTGCGTTTTTTTAAGGCCTTTTCCTTGAGCTATCCAGACTGACTTAAGCGATTTCTCTATTGCCTGCTGCGCCCAGAAACCGGTTGCATAGTATTTTCTACCCTCGAAACAATACTCTGCAACGTCCAAGTCGTCACGCGCCTGCTTAAACCACTTTTTAGCTATATTCATTCAGTTCCGCTTTCTCGGAAACAAGAAGGCAACCAACAAATAAAAGCATTGGTTCCGTCGTTTGGTTGCCGGTCATTCCTCGTGGTTTGACGGTCAGCCGTGGTTGCGGCGTTCGGCGTTCCTTAGTTTTCTTTCAATCAGCCTGCGGACTTCTTCCAGCGAGGTCGGCGGGGTGCGCAGCAACAGCGCTGCGGCGGTTATTGCATCCTGTTTTTGAGTTGGGGTGTTGGTCCGTTGGAATGCATGGATAAGTCCGATTCGTAAGCCGCGTTTTCCGCTACTATCCCTTTCCATATCCCGCGGGCGTGCTTGTCTGTAAGTACTTGCTGCTGTAATTTAGGCAAGGCGTTACGGTCGCCAAAAAAAGGCCGTGCGAAAAAAGGTTGGACTCGCCGGCATAGCCAGGGTAAATAATGCCTGTGCAATTGCAGGCTTTCACTCCCGACTTGCGGATTTCTTGCTTGAAAAAATTGGCTGCTTCGGGGCTTTCCGTTACTAGGCCGGCATCCAAATCGCTTCCTTTTTCCGCATATCCTTTGGCCGTGCTTCCTTTCACTATCGCCCCTATTGCGGCGTTTGCGTACCTTTTTTTAGTTTCCAAGAACGCTTTTTCTATCAGGGCGAGCCGTTCTGCGGTCAACGAGGGGTCGGAAGCGTATGCAGGGCGCCGTAGTGCCAGGAGTTCGTTTTCAAAACTTTTTTCCGGCAACTGTGGGTCTGCGGATTCGTTGGCGCGTTTACGGCCGTGTTTAAGCAGTTGTTTTAGGCTGCGTTCGTCGTTGCGTTCTCCAACTGCCATGGCGGCTGCGTCAACCGATTCGGTTTCAGGGTGTTTAAGCAGTTCGGAAAGTTGTTTCCGCGTTATCTTAGGGTGGACTGCGATTGCATTCAATGTGGCGTAACGCACTTCTTTTACTGGATGGTCTTTTAGTAGGTTCAATTCGGTAACCGTTGCATTAAGGGTCATTGCGTCGGCGGCCGCCGTTCTTGCGCCAAAAAAGGCATGGTGTAGCATTGCGTCCAGCTCTTCGCGCGTAGTCTGCGGGTGTTTGGCGATCGCCTTATAGGCCGCCAGCCTGGTTCGGACCAAGCCTTTATTTAGGGATAGTTTCTTCAATTCGTTAAGGGTTGACTTGGGGTATGCTGCAAGGGCTTGTCCTGCTGCTTCACTTATTTCGAAATCGTCGTGTTGTAATAACCGTTCCAGTCTTCCTTTAATTGACGGGTTTTCACTCATTTTTTCAGGCATTTTCCGAAGTAAGTATAGGGCGGCATTGAGCGCGGGCACGTCTTCGCTGGACAAGTAG
>MNVG01000003.1:7089-7263 GCA_001871495.1 Candidatus Micrarchaeota archaeon CG1_02_51_15 | reverse complement strand
TGGCTTGACGGCTTCACTTTACAACGATTACGTGAACGAGTGGGGCGCCGCCCTCTCAAACAAGGCGCGGGAGGAAAAGATTTACGCGAGCGACGCCGTCCGCTGGGCGGTCATTGAATGGGCTCGCGCAAAGGGCGCACATTACTACGACTTGACGGGCGTGAACCCCGCGCC
>MNVG01000003.1:0-7035 GCA_001871495.1 Candidatus Micrarchaeota archaeon CG1_02_51_15 | reverse complement strand
CTTCAAGGAATACGGCGAGTATTCCACTTCCAGCAGCGTCATTGATTTTGCCCGGCAGGTCAAGCGCGGTAAAATCCTTAAATGGCCTTTCAAGAGCGGCGGGAACGAAGCGGATCACGGGGTTGACAGCGGCAGGATGGCAGGACGCGATTAAGACGCGCGTAATCGAGGACCCGTAAAAAACGCGCTATGAAGAACATACTTCGTTGTATAATTCAACGTACTTTCTGGCTATCCTTTCGGGGGAGTGCCAGCGTTCTACCCATAGGCGGGTTGCTTTTGCCAGTGCTTTTTTCTCAGAAACGCTACTGAAAACAAAGTCCTCCAACCTCCGGCATATTCTTTTTGGCTTAAATTCGCTTATAACCGGAGGAAGGTCGCGGCCAAGCCATTGCGGATAGCCCGTTTCTGTAAAATCAAGGTAAGTCAAGACGGGCCTGCCCAACGCCATGGCTTCCAAGGCCGCCAGACCGTAAGTGCCCCAGGCCGGGTTGGTGTTTTCCAGGACTAAATCCGCTCTAGACATTTTTTCCGTAAGTCTACCTGATTTCATCGGTTTTATGAACGAACAAAAACCACTGATGCCCAGGCGCTCAATAATCGCTTTTACTTCCTTGGAATCGGCGCCATGATCAACGAACTCGATGCGCACCGCTGTTTTGGGATGCCTCTCAAAGAAGAGGGCAAGCCCGTCCAGCAGGCGTTTTGTTCCTCGCTCTTCGAGCGCGAGCCTTCCTGGATGGAAAAAGAGGAGTCCCTTTGAAGAGAACGAGTAAGCCGGCTTTAAGTTTTCAAGGTCTATTGGCTGCGGTATGTAAACACACTTATCTTTCAAACCATACTTTTTTATTGATTTTTTGAAGTACGGACCGCTGATTACTAGTTTATCCGCGCTGGTAAACCCTTTCCTAAGCAACAAGCCAGTAAAGTTGTTCTTTTGAGCGTCTTTCCGTAGGTCCGAACCCATAGGGTATGCAACTATCTTTTTTCCAGAGAGCCAACAGTAGGTGTTAGCCATGGCGTAGGTCTGCACTACGTCAAAACCTTGCATAAATAATAGGCGTTCGGGTACGCCCAAGAAGCCGTTTAGTCGCCAGTGGTGCACCCAAGGTTGTTTTTTTTGTTCCTGCCAAGTCATACTTGAATAGGTTTGAACTGGGGAATCGTATGGCAGGTACAGGTGTGCATCTATACCCTGCTTGCGTTGTATTTTTGCCAGTCTCAACCCCAACCCAAGCATGTTTCCAACGTGCAGAACGCGCAACTTTTTCATTTTGTCACTGCTCCAAGGCGTTCGCGGCTTCCTCGGACCCCAGTTGCCTCGTTTTCGCGATTACCTGGGTGGCGTCGTATGGTTCGCTGAAAAGCCCGGCTTCCAACGAATCCGGATCGAATAAGGCAAAACAGGCCCCTTTTACGCCGTTTCTTGGTTGTCCCACGGAACCCGGGTTTATTATCAAGCCGCCTCCTTTTTTTTTGACGAAGGGCTTGTGGGTGTGGCCCATCGCCAAACCGTCAAAGCCTTCGGGTATGCTGACTTCGTCTTCGGGGTTAACGTATCCGTTTAATAGGTCCGTGGGCGAACCGTGAACCAATAAAAAGCTTTTTTCGTTGATTTTCAACTCCATTTTTTTAGGCAGCTTTGACAGGAATTGCACGACCTCCTTTGAAACTAATTTACGGGTTAGTTCGAAAGACTTTAATCCAACCTGGTTTTTTTGGCACGGCTTTCCTACAACGAGAGAGTAATCGTGATTTCCCATCACGCAAGGTATGCCTTCTTTCATTATTCGCTTGACGCATTCTTCGGGGTAGGGATAGTATCCGACTAGGTCCCCGAGACAGTAAGCCGTTTTGACGGACCGGAAGGCCTGGCTTTCCAATACCGCTTCAAGGGCGGGGTAATTGCCGTGTATGTCTGAAATCAGTGCTATTTTCATTTTAATCCTTCGAGCGTACGTTTCAAGCCGGTTTCCAAATCTGTCTTGGGTGAAAAACCGGCTTTTTTCGCCTTGGAAATATCAAGCCGCATCCTGAACCCACTTTTAGGGCTTGAGGAATCCACGGTTAGCCTGCTGCCCGATTTCGATACTCTTATCGCGGTTTTCGCCAGTTCTTGCATGCTGGTTTCGGTTCCAGAGCCGATATTATATGTTCCTTTGAGCCGTCCGTTTAAGAAATGAAGGTTCGCCGAAACCACATCGCCCACGAAAACGAAGTCCTGCGTGCGTTGTGGGTCGGTAACCCGCAGGTTTTCGCCTCGCACGGACTTGTCAAGAAAAATGGGTAATACCGACTCTTTAATTTGGCCTGGACCGAAAACAGAAGAATAACGCAGTATGGTCAGGTCATCCGCCGCTTCAGCGCAAAGTTTTTCACCTTCAAGCTTACTTTTTGCGTAAGGACTTTCAGGATTTGACTCTTCTTCTTTTACAGGAAGACGTAATGGCGTTCCGTATACCGACGCGCTGGAACTGTGTATCAGTTGAGCCCCGATTTTGCGGGCATAAGCAGCCACGTTTTTTGCACCAATCGCATTAACCTCCATGAATCGCGGGTCAAAAGGGTCATGCGAGCGTATCAACGAAGCCATGTTAAAAACCGCTTCCGCGTTCGCGGGCAGTTTTTCAAATCCTTTCCTGGTAGATACGTCAACACGCGTAATTCCCGGACCCCCGTTCAGTGACGCAACAACCGTCGTGAAATTATTTTGGGAAAGCAACGCCGTTAGGTGTGAGCCTATAAATCCAGTGCCGCCGAACACCACCGCGTTCATTTGACCGCCTTGAAACTCAGGTATTTGAAGAAGCCGCTCGTTAACGGCATTAAGTTGAGGAGGTAGGCATTTATTTCTTCAGCGGCTTTCATTCCACATTCGTTTTGTACGCGGGCTTGCCCAACGAACCACCGGTGCCTCACGTCGATCTTTCTGAAACCCGACGCCTTCAACTGTTTTTCCAGTTCCTTCGCGGTGAAACCGCCTTTCTTCATTTCTTGGAATTCTGCCAGCCTGACTGTCTTTGGGTCCAAGCCGTACTTCGCCGCAACCTCCTTTTCCACGGCGTCCAGAGTCCTGAATTCCGCGCTTATCTTCGGATTATTTTTTACTGCTTTGTCTCGACTTAATGCAAAGTAAGCCCGGTTGAAGTCCTGGTCGTTGAAGTATGTTCCTCCCGGTTTTAGGACGCGGCGTATCTCCTTTAGCGTGGGCTTCAAATCATACAAGTGGTGCAGGAAGGAGTAGCTGAAACAGGCATCGAACGTGTTGTCCCCGAAGGGCAAGTTTTCGGAATCAGCGAGCACTGGAAAGAGTTTTTTTGAAGCCGGTATTTGGTCAAGCATTTCCTTTGTTATGTCAACGCCGTAAACTTTTGAGAAATGCCTTTCGGCTATGCGCATGACGAAACCCGTTCCGCACCCAATATCCAAAGCCGTGCCCTTCCCGCCGGTTCTCTCGCCGATTTCTGAAATGATTTTTTCGACGCGAGTAATGTTGTCTTGCGTGAAGTAGGGCTGGGTCTTGTCATAAGCGCCCGCCATTTTTGCGTGATACTCGACGTTCGCCTTTTTAACTTTGGTTGCCAGGGTCATGTGCTTTCACTTGGAATAACCTTAATTTTATTGATTTTTTCAGGGGGTATGAAAACATTTTCCAGACTACGCAAGACTATTATTCCGGTGTTAAATTTTGGTTTCTTGACTTCTTCTCCCAATCGGTCCCGTATTACCAAGTCGGGGTCGTTGAATCCCACGCCGGCCCTGAACGGAGTGGTTCCTGAAAATCGAGGGTTCAATTCAAATACGACGAAAAGACCGTTTACCAACCTTCCTTGAAAATTAGCCGGGCCCGTTACACCTAATTTTTTTGCGTAATCCTCACACTGCGTTTGTATTGTTTGGTTATCCTCGATTACCCCCTGGCTGATGCCCGTGCTTATTTCGACCGTCGCTCCCCCAACGCTCGTTTTTTGTTTGCTTGACAATCCGCTCAGCAATCTATGCACGGTTATCGAGCCTACAACCGACTTATCCTTTCGACAAACGACGCCAACGGTGTACTCATCTTCTCCCTTCCCTATGTACTCTTGAAGGATGAAAGGAATTTTTTCCTCTTTTAATCGCTTTGAATAAAAAGCGTAATCCTGTTCGTTTCTCGCTATGAAAAGGTTTCTCGAACCGCTTCCCGTCCTTTGCTTCAACAGGATCGGGAATCCGTGTCTGCCTTTGAACTGCTCATAATCTTCCGGAAGCGCCGATTCGGGGCAGGGTACGCCTTTCTCTTTAAACATTAAAAACATGTGCCATTTGTCGCGACAATTTTTTATCAGAGCGTGCTCGTTTGCAATCACGAGTATTCCTTGCGACTCCAAATCGGCAACATTTTTTGTAAGTTCAAATAATTCGGGTTCAGAACCGGGAACAAGCAGTTTTATTTCGTTTTCCCGGCAAATAGACACTATGGACTCCTGGTATGACGGGTCACTAGCCAACGGCACTACAAACCCTTTTTCCGCCTTGACGAGTCCAACGGAGTAGGGCGTTATGTCCGCGCCGAAGGCTTGGTAACCCGCCTTCATCAACGCCTCCAGTATTCCAAACCCGACGCCTCCCCCGGTTACCCCGGTCACCAATACCTTATTTTGATTCTTCATGATCGGTTACGCCTCCCCCGTTTGTTTTCAATTTTTTTAAGTACCACTCGACGGTTCGCTTGACCCCCTCGTTTAATTCAACTTTTGGCGAATAATCGCAGTATTTTTTAAGTTCTGAAATGTCCGCTACGTGCCGCATCACGTCTCCTGGGCGCTTATTTTCGAACCGGATTGGTTTTTTGCAGTCAGTGTGCTTGACGATTAGTTTGACTAATTCCAGTATCGACGTCTCCTTTCCACTGCCCACATTCAAAATTTTACCCCGCGTCTTAGGGTTTTTGTAAATGTTCACTGTAACTTCCGCGGTGTCGGTTACATAAGTATAATCCCTGGTTTGCTCGCCGGTGCCGAATATTATCGGATTTTCTCCTGCGGCTATCCGTTTTATGGTAATCGGGATTATGCCGGCATAGCTTTCATCGTTTTGTCTCGGGCCATAGTTGTTGAACGGGCGTACTATGGTAGCGTAAGTGCCGTAAGTAGAGCCATAAGACTGAACCAGTAAGTCGCTAGCGGCTTTGCTGGCCGCATAGGGCGTGGTGCTTCCAAGGTGGTGCTTCTCGTCCATCGGGTCGTACAATGCAGACCCGTAAACTTCGGAAGAAGAAAAGTGTATGAGTTTTTCGTAAGCGTCCTCGCGAAGCAACTCGCACATGCTCAACGTCATTTCAACGTTTTTTTCAAAGGTAAGCCGGGGTTGAACCAGGGACATAGGCAAAGGCAATACCGCTAAGTCAAAGATAACCCGTATTCTGTTATCCTCAATTATCTTTTTCATCTCTTTTTGATTGCATACATCCTGGTTGTAAACCTTGAGTTCCGGGAATGCTTTCTTGGCTTCTTTAAGATTAGCAGTTTTTCCAAGGAAAAAATTGTCTACCACCACCAGATTCCTGGGCTTCTCCCTTATCAACCGGTCCACCAAGTGCGAGCCTATGAAGCCCGCACCACCCGTGACCAAAAAGTTTTCGTCTTTCATTTAATGCAAGCCCCAATTTTTTTTACTACGCTATGAACTTCTTCTTCAGTCATTTCCGCATAAAGGGGCAACGCCAAAGCGCGCTCAAATACGTCCTTGGACACCGGACACGCCTGCTTGGAACCGTAAACCGGCTGTAAGTGGCAAGCATAAGTGCCGATTTGCGCACAAATGCCGTTCTCCCTTAATTTTTGAATCAATTTATCCCGGTTTACTCCTTCACCGACCAAGCAAACGAAAGATTGGTAGACGTGAAAGCCGCGCGGGTCCTCGAAAGGCGGCGTTATCCCGTTCGCGCCCTCCAATTCCTCGCTATATGCTTTTGCCAGTTTACGTTTACTCGATATGATTCCATCGAGTTTGATAAGTTGTTCTACTCCTATCGCGCTGAGTATGTCACTCAGTTTGTAGTTGTAACCAAGTTCACGAAACGAAGGCAACACGAATTCATTGGACTGCCGTTTAAAAGCGGATTGAATTCCAAAACACGACAAGCTTCGTGCTTTTTCAGCAAGCGAAGCGCTTCGGGTCACGAGCATTCCACCTTCTCCCGTCGATATTCCTTTGCGCGCGTGAAAAGAGAAGCACGCAAATTCGCTGTTTTTACCTACGAATTGTCCCTTGAATTTTGTTCCAACCGCGCAAGCGGCGTCCTCTATCACCTTCAACCCACGTTTTCGCGCCAAGTCATGAACCGAGTCCAAATCCGCGGATTGTCCAAAAGCGTGAACAGGCATGATGGCTTTCGTATGATCAGTTATCTTTTCCTCTGCATCCGCCACATTCATATTGTAAGTGTCTTCGTGAATGTCAACGAAAATGGGTTTTGCACCGCAGTATTTTACGGCGTGAGCAGTCGCGGGGTAAGTGTAATCCGATACCAGAACTTCATCGCCGGGGCCTATGCCCAGCGACAACAGGGATAAGTGAAGCGCGGCGGTACAGTTGTTAACCGCGACCGCATTAGGATAGCCGAATTTATCTTTGAATTTTTGCTCGAATTCAGCGCCCGCAGGGCCTTGCCCAGCTACCCAGCCCGAATCCAACACGCGCTTAACTGCATTCACTTCTTCATTGCCGAACAGAGGCTTGACTAAGGGTATCATTTTTAAACAAATTAGATTAGCTTCAACCAGTTAAATAACCGTGGCCTAAAGGCCACGGATTTCGGTTAGTATGCCGCCAGTTTTTGCTGGCGGGGATCGTTGTCCTCGCGCACGTATCGCGTGATTGTTTCGAGGTCGGCGTCGCCAGCGCTTCTGTGGAAGTATGCGCGGCCCCAGAAGTGGCCGCGCCTGTACCGCAACCGGAATTTTGGCTCGAAGCGAAACAAGTCGTAAGCTGACGCGCCCTTCAAGAGCATTGCGGCACGCGCGGGACTCACGTCCGCGCGTAATTGCGCGA
>MNVG01000045.1 GCA_001871495.1 Candidatus Micrarchaeota archaeon CG1_02_51_15 | reverse complement strand
CTTGACATCCACTTTACCGCAATGGAATCGGGTTGTTTTACAGGCGTTTTTTGCGCGGCTTCGGAAAGAACAAGCATAAGTTCAGTCCACTTTATGAAGCTCTTGCGCGCGGCTTCGACGTCGCGGTCGCGGAAGTCAAGTAAAGAACCGAATTCGGAGGCCGACGAAATGCATAACCTGAAGAGGTCGGCGCCGTACTTGCGCTTGACGTCCGAAAGAATGATGACGTTGCCCTTGCTTTTACTCATTTTCACGCCTTCTTTAACCAGCATTTCGTTCAAGGTTATTGCACGCGGCCAGTGCTTCGGCGAGAAAATAGCAGTGTGGGCGAAAATGAAGAAGCTCAAGTGGTTGGAAACGTGGGCAACCGAAGTGTGGCGCAAATCGTTAGGATACCAGTACTCGAACTCCTTACGGATGGACTTTAAGACTTCAGGCTTGACGGCACAGGTTTTCGAAACCGCTTCGACAGTCCCCTCGCCGAGCAAAACGTGGTCGAAGAACTCCTCGCGCAACTGCTCGGGCTTTATTCCGAAGCGCCGGATTTGCTTTATTACGGTGTAGAACGCCATGTAAATAGTCGAGTCGCTCAACGATTCGATTATCCACTCGTTGGCAAAAGGAAGTTGCGTGCCCAACCCGCGCCTGCGGGCGCAAGGCCGTTTGTCCAGCCAAGCGAAAATATCGGAAAACTGCTTCTTGTATGCAGTTGGAAAAACGAACATGCGGTCCAAGCACTCGTTCGACCTCTCTTTCCAACCCTCAGAGTTAAAGTCAATGAACCACTGGTTCTGCATCACTGCGGCAATCACTTGGCCGCCGCAACGGCACTTGGCCTGCCGGGTAGTTTCGTAAAAGTCGACGACGGCGTTCTTTTCCTTAAGCCACTTCACTACCCCTTCCTTGGCCTGCTCTATTTTTTGGCCTGCGAACTGCCCGCAGTTTTCGTTAAGCACTCCGTCGTAAAACTCTTTCTTGTAAAGCTCGGCAGTCGCCTTGTCAAGCTTGGGGGTCTCCCGCGCATTGGCAACCTTCATCCTTTCGCACGCTTCTTTAGCAGGAAACTCGCCGTAACCCGGGGTCGAAACCAACGAAATAGGCTCGATTGCTTCAAGCGCTTCTGCAAGACCGGGATATTTGACAAGCGTCTTAACGTCTTTCTTCAAGTCCGCAAGCGCAATCCAGTCGTAAGGCGCGTGCGCAGGAACCGAGTGCACGAAGCCCGAAGCGGTTTCAGCATCAACAAACGAAGACGGAAGAACGGGAACTCTTTTTCCAAGGGGCGAGACCAACGTCTTGCCCACCAATGCAGAGCCTTGCACGCGCGCGGTTTCCTTTACCGAGTGGTTCTGGCGCGAAAGCTTTTGCGCTGCCTGAATGCTGACGTACCACGTTTCATTGTCGACAACCGCCTTCACGTACTCGACTGAAGGATTGACGAACATGTTGGTAATTCCGAAAACGGTTTCCGGACGCAGCGTGCTTGAAACAACGAACGCATCCTCGCCTTCAAGCTTGAACTTGAATGCAGTGAAAACCTGGACTTCAACAGGGTTAGTATCGCCTTCTTGAATGTCGTC
The DNA here is from genome assembly GCA_001871495.1 of Candidatus Micrarchaeota archaeon CG1_02_51_15. Lineage (GTDB taxonomy): Archaea > Micrarchaeota > Micrarchaeia > Norongarragalinales > UBA8480 > UBA8480. The sequence goes on along the minus strand of MNVG01000045.1, from coordinate 27,196 downwards.
TTCTCCCACTGCATTCGCGCAATCCACGCAATACAACAACGGGTAAGCAGCTTGCTTTAAGTATCCTTTTTTCTTGTACTTGTGAAACTGCCACTCGATAAACTTGTTGTACTCCTTGTCGTTAGTAGTAAACTGCCGACTCAAATCCAGAGAACAGCCTATGCTCTTGAAGTCACGGATTATAGTTGAAGAAAAATAGTCCATTACCGCACGGGGCTCGACGAAACTGCCGACAATGCGTTCGACTTCCTTAACGTCCTTCTCGTACGTGCCCACGTAACCGCGGTAAAGCTTCCACGCGGCCTCGTCACCTGCAGCTATCTTGGCACTAACTGCAAGAACAGGAGTTCCAGTTGCATGAAAAGCCATCGGCCACAACAGGTTAAAGCCTTGCATGCGCTTGAAACGCGCAAGAACGTCGGCTGAAACGTAAGTCCTCCCGTGCCCCACGTGCAGCGTGCCGCTAACATAAGGATAGGGAACGGTGAAAAAAAACTTTGGCTTCATGCCGTTTGGAGCAGGCTCGAACGCCTTCTCCGAATACCACCGCTCCTGCCACTTGTCTTCAATTGCCCCGAAGTTTAGTGCCATAAGAAAAAAATATTGCGCCTGCAAGTTATTAAATGCAGTCCGCAGTAACACAATTCAAGTGAAACCAACGTTGAGAAAGGCACAAGGAAACATAGAATACATCCTCCTAATTGCAGCCGCCGCAGTAATAGTCATAATCGGCTTGATACTCATAAGAGGCAACGTATTGTACCAAGGCGGGCAAACCGCGCAGGCAAACACCGAACAATGGAACGCCACCGTAACTCACAACTGCGACTTGGGCATTCCCTGCCCAAACGGCTACGCCTGCTACAACGGCAACGCAACCTGCATGCCCAACCTCTTGACCAACCCCGGCTTTGAAGTCACGCTCGGAGCCGAATGGACTGAAGTCACTGCAAGCGCCACGCGGACTACCGAAACCAAAGTCGAAGGCAGTTACAGCATGGTCCTCAACGCAACAGGCGCAGGAAACCCATTACTCCGCTCTTCATGCTACGCCGCAGCAGGCGCTGCAGTTCAACACAACCTGGTTTTCAGTGCCAAAGCAGCGTTAAACGCATCGACTTCAATTGCAACCGCCCGCATCACCACCTACGACGCCGCAGCATGCGGCGGCGCCCCCACAACAACGGAATTAACCTTCACCCGCACCCGCTGGACCTCAAAAGACGTCACGGTTGCAGTAACCGGCGGCACCAGCTACCAAGTCGAACTCCAAACCTACCCTTCCAACGCCACGTGGTTCGACGACATTTCAGTAATACAAGTAAACTAACTCGATTAAACGGGATTTGAATTTGAGCCTTGAAATAAAAGGCGGAGAACCCCGCCCACTCGTAACCGCGCTGGTCATAATAGCAATAGCAGCAGTAATCTTCCTCTCAATATCCAGAGTAGGCTACTTCTGGGTAATGCTCGCGCCCAACCTAATCCTACTACTGGTAACGCTGGTAATGCTGTTTGCATTCTTCGAAGAACACCCCAAACACAAAACAGGAGACTACCCCACACTTTCCGTGCTAATTCCGTGCCACAACGTAGCCGAAACAGTTGAAAAAGTAGTAGAACACATAAAAAACTCGGGTTACCTCGGAGAGCTGGAAATCATTGCAGTAAACGACGCCAGCACCGACACTACCCTCTCAGTCCTGCACTCAATCAAAGGAATCAAAGTAGTCGACAACGAAAAAAACATCGGTAAAGCCGCTTCCTTAAACAAGGCCGCCAAACAAAGCAAGGGAAAAATAATCGCCTGCGTGGACGCCGACGCATACGTTGAAAAAACCGCGTTCAAACACGCGGTAGACGCCCTGCTGACCGACGAAAAAAACGGCGCCGCAACCTGCTTCATCAAAGTAAACAACCCAAACAACATAATCCGCAAAGTGCAGGAAATAGAGTACTACACCGGATTCGGATTCGCCGCACTCGCTACCAACCTCTTGGACGCGATTTTCGTCACCCCCGGCCCCACCACTATATTCAAACGCGAAGCATTCGAAAAAGTAAGGGGATTCGACGAGCAAAACATCACGGAAGACCTTGAAATGGCTTGGCGAATGCGCAGGAACGGCTACCGCATCGCCTACGCCCCCGAAGCCCAAGTATACACCGACGTACCCGGCACCCTCAAAACGCTTTACAAACAACGCCTGCGATGGTACCGCGGAAAACTGTTCAACATCCGCAAGTACTCCGACATGCTATTCAACGCCAAGTACGGCAACTTCGGCCTCTTCATACTCCCATTCTCGTTTTCAGCCGAACTCGCCGCAATAATACTCAGCTTCTCTTTCGTCTACCTTTTTGCAAGACAAGCACTCTGGCTCGCAGCTTACATAAGCGCAAGCCTCGCAATCGGAACCCTCTCCCTCGACTTAAGCGGCTTCGCCCTAGTCGGCGCATCGGCAGTCGCAATGGGCGCAGTAGTCGTAATCCCCTGGGTGTTCGCGCTGTACCTAAGCTACGCAATGGCAGGCCGCAAGTTCGGCCTCCGCCAAATCCCGCAACTAATGGCCTTTCTGTTCTTCTACGGCACGGTAATATCATTCTTTTATTGCGCGAGCTTCATCAAAGAAATAAACCGGAGTGATTACAAATGGAAGTAAGAAAAGACATTTACCTCAAGGCCGCGCTCGTGGCAATCGCACTCTTTGCGATCTCCCTCTCAGTAGGCTACTACGTGGAAGCCCAAAACTACTCCGCCTTGGAAAACAAGCTCTCCGACATTGAAGACTCCACGCAAACCGCAATGCTCGTCAACTTGTTCATGCAAACCCACGACTCGACTTCAATGTGCCCCGCACTAGAAAGCGAGTTGAACGACGTCGAAGCCGAAACCTACGCAGTCTACTCTCAACTCGAACAAAACAAGGGCGCAAACATCCTCACCAACTACGACGCACTGCGCAAAAAATACTTTTTGATGAACGTGCGGTTCTACCTCATGCTAAGGGCGTACAAGCAAAGCTGCGCCAACACCGCACTGAAACCAATACTGTTCTTCTACGACTCCCAAAACGACTGTCCATCCTGCGTAGCCCAAGGAAAAGTCCTCGACTCGCTGCGCCAAAAATGCGAAAACTACAAGGTCTACGCATTCCCCAACGACGTCCCCGACATCAGAATGATTAAAGCCTTCAAAACCAACTACCACATCACCACCGCGCCCTCACTCGTAATAAACGACGAAACACTCAACGGACTGCAATCAGAACAACAAATACTATCAAAAGCGGCTTGCCAAGCAAGAATAGCATAGTATTAACCGAAGGAGAGTGGGTTTTCGAGTGGAAGAAAAACGAAGTGAAGCACGCAAGTTGATAGTCTTGATTCCGACGCGCGACCGGCCGGGCTACCTTGGTTTGACGCTGCGCAGCGTTGTCGAACAAGCCAAGCGTTTTGGCCATGAGAACGTAGAAGTTGTTGTTTCCGACCAGTCCTATCCGGCAAACGCTGCGCGCAACCGCAAGAAGATAACCCGCTTGGCCAACACGTACGGCACTCCAATCCACTACTATAACTATAACGAACGGCCGGAGTTCCTAAAAGAATTGTTGCAAAACGCTTCGGAAAACGAGAGAAACGCCTACGAACAACTGACTCCAAACGACGGCCATTACGGCGCCCAACGTAATTTTCTGGCATTGATGGCAGTGCGCCACGGCGGGCAAAACGCGCTTTATTTGCACTTGGACGACGACACCCCAATTGCAGCAGCAAACGAACGCGGAAAAATAAAGAAACTCGAAGAAGACGCGTTCAAACGAGTGTTTAAAGAAGTTGATACAATTCCTAAAGGCACTCGCACGCCCGGAATTTGGTTCAACCGCACCGGCTTGGTGGACTCTGCAAATTCGATGACTCGGTTTAATCAAAGCCTGCGTGAGGGCTTGATGTCGCCAAAGACGTCCAAGGGAGTGATTAGTCCCGGTCGCTTGTTGTTTCCGGAGTACATGCAAGTGCCGTACTTCCCAAAGGGAGTCAATTCCGACCTTGACCACAACGAATGCATTCGTTTGAGGTACGTCAACACTCCTGGCGCACCGTTATTGCTGCACATTGGAATGAAAGGACCGCGCCCCTCGCAAGAAGGCATTCGTTTTAGGTACCTGCCTGAACAAATTGTCGACGCCTGGAAAAGCCTAGTGAAAAAAAGCATGCACGGCTCAACTGCCTCCAAGTGAGTAATCTGCTTGCTCGGGCTCTTAATTCGGGTTTTTAGGCAAGGCAATAAATAAGCGCGGCAGTAACGTTAGTTAGCTAAAGAGGTGTTTTCAATTTGGGTGAAGCGTGCACGGCGGAAGAAAAGAAGGGAGTAAGGCGTTTGGACGCTATTTACGAGCGCCAAGACAAATTAATGAAGAACGTTGACAAGCTGGTTAAAGAATGGCTGGTCTTGAGGAAGGAACAAGAGCAGATACTGAGGAAACTCGGCTGGTGGTAAGCCACTCAAGCAGACAACATTATTCCCTGCGCAAGCACGTGCTAAATTGCTCCGGCAATCAGCTACGCATCGCCTTGCTTTCTTGAAGCAGTTCGGTTATTGCTTCCAGTGGGAGGCCGTAGATGAAGTTAGTGTAACTGCCTTGAATGGAGTAGGCGAAGGTTGCACTGTAGTGGTTCAACGGGTCGAATCCCAGCGCGTAAGTGTTGTACCTCGGGTCTTGGTCGAGGTATTATTCATTTTGCCAGAGGCAACATGAATGTGTCGAAACGCCGCGGGCGTTTCGCACATTGTTTATCTCTTCGTCTTGGAGGACGCGCATTTGGATGCGGGTTTGCGCAAGCTTGGAAACCGCGTTGCCTGCACCGGAGTCGATTAAGTGGACGCCGGTGTAAAAGTCGAATGATTTTCCCGAAAGGGCTTTCAGGCGCTCGAACGCCTCTTGGCTTGAAGGCGGCTTTTCAAGAATACGGCCTTCGAAACACCCTACCGAATCAAAGCCGACTACCAAGTCAAGCGAACGCTTTTTTGCAACGCACTCTGCTTTAAGCCGCGCCAGCAACAACACGATTTCCTTGGGGTCTGTCGGCCGAGTTGCAAAACGTTCGTCCACGTCGCTTGATTCGGACTCGAAGTCAATTCCTAAAGTCTTGAATACTGCAATGCTGTAGGGCGAGGCGGTTGCGAGAACCAGTTTTTCAGACACTTTTGAAAACACTCCTTGAAGAAAATAAAACGCGGGGAGAGGGATTTCCATTCCCAAACGAAAGGATTCGAACCCGTCTAATGTTTTTCTTTTTTGGGTTCGGCCAGACTTTTTTCTTTTTTAAAGAAAAAATGATGGCCCTTTCTTTTTGGGGTATTGAAAGACCTTTTTCTTTTGGGAAAGAAAAAGGGATTTCATTTGAACCCTCGAGGCGCAGAGCGCCACCAGCTTAGCAGGCTGGCGCCATAGCCACTAGGCGACCCCCGCGCTTAAGCTGATTTATTTTAGGGCAAGCGGTTTATTAAAACGTTTTACGACAGCAGGGTTTCGGCGGCTTGGCTGACGTTTTGTGCGCGGATGATTACTACGCCGAGGTTTTCTAGTGCTTGTTGGTCGCGTATGTTTTGTTTGAGGGAGACTACGAAGATTTTCTTGTCGGCTGCAAAGGCGGCGAGTATTTTTTCTTCCACGCCGTCGACTTCTTCAAGCACGCCGTCTTCGTCTATTGCCGCGCTTACTACCGCGCCTTGCTTGAGCGGCCGCCCGGTTGAAAGTGAAGCGATTGCCATCGTGAATACGGTTCCGGCGCTTTCGCCGCTTACGGCTTGTTTTTCCTCGGCGGTTTCAAGCACTATGTCTACTCCCTTTAGCGAGGTTTTGGTAATGCGTTCTGCGTTTTGACGGGCTTTGCGCAAGGAATTTTCGACGTCGTCGCTGAAAGTCGTTCCGGCAACGTTTACTAAGATGCGGCCGTTTCCGTGCACCAAGTACATTCTGAAAGGAACTATTACGCCGCGGCCGTCTTGCGTTATTGCCGCTGCACTGAAGTAGAGCCGGGGGCTTGGCGGTTCGGCGTTGGTGTAGGCCAGTGAGAACGAGGCGATTGCCGCGGCTAGGGTTATTGCCAGTACGGCGTACAACTGGTTTTTGTGAAGCATTTTTTTGGTTCTAGTCCATGGTTTGTTCAAGCATTAATAAATAGGCTTGGGCAACGTTGGCTACCTCGATTACTTGCAGCCCTGTTTCATTGGAGATGTTGACTTCGGTATAAACGGTTTCGGAACGGGTTCTGCAACTTGAAAAAGGAGTTCCGTCAACGTAATCAGTGGTGCACGAGCGGTTGGAGATGGTTGTTTCAACGAGTTCGGTTGCCTCGCCTATTGGGACCAAGAGAACCAAGTAGCCACCGCGGGCGCTTGCGCGGGCTTTGTCTAGTACGCGGCCGACGCGGGTAATGCGGCCGTCGGGTTCGATGCTGCCGGTGACCAGCGTATCGTTGCGGAGGCGTTTGCCGTCAAGGACGGCCAAAGCGGCGATTGCAGCGGCTGCGCCGGCGCTTCTTCCTCCTACTGCTATTGAAGGGGCGTTTAGTGAGTAGAACAAGTCGGTTTCGCTGTTGTCGATTGTTGCGTGCAGTCTTGCGTAGTCGGCGGCCAGTCCCAGCGAGACTTGCGTGTCGTTGTTTACAATAGGGTTGGAAGGGTCGGGGACTGGAATCCAGGTGCGCGCAGGCGTTTGGGCCGCCTGGCGGGCGGTTACACTGAGTTCGGCGAGCACGCCGCCGTCTTCAGATGCTGCAGGTAGTTTAAGCCGCAGGGTGCGTTCGGCGTTCGGAGTCGAAGGAAGCGCGGGAGCAATCGGAGCAGCTGCAGAAGCTTGAGGGACGAAGGAAAATGCAGGCGACGGCGTTGAAGTTGGGGTAGACGGAAGGTTGGCTGAGGAGTAGCCTAGGCACGCCGAGGCTATGGCTATTGCAATTAGCAACGCAATAAATTTTTTCAAGAAAGGTTCACTTTCGGGAATTGCTTTAGGGCGTGAACAGTTGAAATAGCTATCGGGACAACAACGTTTTTAACTCAAAACGCGGTTTTAATTACAGGGTAATGACAAGGAGGTAATTGTTTTTGGCTAATTCGGTAAGCGGAAGGGAAGGAAGCGGTTCTGTAAATTGGGACTGGCGTGTTTTGGTAATCGCTTTCTTTGTTGGAGCAGGAATCACGGGCTGTGCGTTTTTGTTGGCTTTCGGCGACGACTTGTCTACTGCAGATAGCGCAAAAAGCGTTTTCTCAGAAGGACAGTACTTGGCCAGGGGAGCTGCAGGCGCGGGTGGTACTGCGTCAATGAGTTGTTCGGTTAACAAGGTTACGGGCAAGACTAGTTGCATTTCTTCATCCAAGCTTCGTTCGGGCGGCTCTGATGGACCTGGAACCCCTACTCCAGTAATTGCCACGCCCGTTGCAACTCCCGACCCGCTTGCGTCTTGCATTAGGGCGCCTGTGGAGCGCGCGCTAGTTAGGACGGACGACTGTATTTTCGTGCACGGCAAGACAAACGACTACAAGGTTGAGGTAATGAGCGTCACCGCGGCTGCAGTGCAGTTCAGGGTTCAAAAAATATTATCAGGAGGCATGTTGAGCCGGATAGGCACTTACAACATAAGACCGGGTTATTTGAGCGTGTTGAGTTCTGGCGCGTTCGGATTGGATAGGATTGACTTGTTCGTCTCCGAAATAAGAGGAGGCACTTCCGCGTACGTGTCTGCGTATGTTGCGGAGTTGCCTGAAGGAGTTTTGGTTGACGGCTGCGTTCAAGCGCCGGCGAGCAACTTGCGGATGTACGCTTACGACTGTGTTTTCGTAAGGGGTAACTCCAACGATTACCGCGCGACTTTCTTGGGCATGAGCGGGGGCCGGGCTTTGTTGAGGCTTTACGCAAAGCGCGGGACTTCCTACCAGTTGATTGAAACGCAATACTTAAACGGCGCCAGTAGGGTTATTAGCGGGACGCGTTATGGCTCCGACCAACTTTCAGTGCGGGTTTCGCAGTACGGCAGCAATTTTATCGTCGCCGCGGTTTCCAATGCTTTCTGGTACCCGACCGACGTTGCAGCAGAAGAACCGTCGCCGTACCCGGAGGATGTTGCAGCAGAAGAGCCATCACCGTATCCTGAAGATGTTGCCGCTGAAGAGCCTTCGTCTTCAACGTGCCCGATGGGCTCTATGGCGCGCGTTGAAGTTCGGGAAACGCCTTTTGGTCCATTCACGGCTCTTTTGGGAAGCTGTTTTGGCTTTAGTGGAGTTTCGAACGAGTACTTGTTTGAAGTGATTGACGTAAGCGCGTCTTTCGCGCGCGTCAAAGTGTCGAAGAAAGTGTCCGGTTCCTACCGTACCATCCAGCTTTTGGAGCTTAGAGGCGAGTGGGCTTACTTGAGCGGCGGCGAGTACGGCGCGGACTCGCTGGCAGTACGCGCTTCGATGTTCGAGCCTACCCTAGTAAGGATTTCAATTGATTCTAGTGCGCCAGTGTCTTCAATGTGTCCAATGGGTTCTGTTGAACGCGTTGACGTTGAAGGTTCTTCACTGGGTCCGTTTACAACTCGGTTGGGCGGGTGTTTTGCGATACTCGGTTCTTCCAACGAGTACTTGGTGGAAGTAGTAGACTTGCTGTCCGACAGCGTCGGCCTTAAAGTGTCGAAGAAAACAGGTTCTTCGTACGAGACCATTGAATTGGTGCGGTTGGGCGAAGGCGAGACTAGAAGCGTGAGCGGCGGAGCGTACGAACTGGATTCTTTGAAGTTGGGAGCAAGCAGGTTCGGCTCTGGAATAGTAAGGGTTTCGCTCGACATTAGTTAAAAACGCGTGCAAAAAAAGGAAAGGGTTTTTTGCCTTTTCTTCTCTTTTTTTTCTTTCAAACAGACAACCATTAGAGTAGGGTTTATATTCGCCTTTTCAGTTCATTTGAATGTCTATGAATTTTACGCGCAAAGGCCAGGCAAGCATAGAGTACGTGGTGGTAGTAGCCCTATTTCTGGCAATAGTCATTCCCTTGGCTTACTATACTTACTACAACGTTGCAGCCGGAAACGTGCAACTGCAAACCCAAACCGCCGCCGAAGAACTGGCGCGCACTGCCGACTCGCTGTACTTGCAGGGCGTCGGAGCACGCGCGCAAGCGCGAGTGTACATTCCAGACGGCGTGGAGTACGGAGTAGTGCGCAGTAAAGAAATCTTTTTCTTAGTAAGAGGCCGCAACGGCAACCTTACTGAAGTATGGCGACCCATTAAAGGAACGGGAACAGGCGACTTGCCTATCACCCCGGGTTATTTCGCGCTCGACGTTTTCTATGACGCCAACGGCAACATCGTGTTTAATTACACGGGGGTTACCAGTGGGGGAACGCCGGTTCCGACTCCCGAACCTTCTGCAGACCCGGGCATTTTATTGTTCGACTTCGAGTCTTCGACTAACTTGACGAAAACACAGTCAAGCGGCGCAATTGCCTGCGTGCGCACGAATTCCACGCGTTACCGCGGCACTTACTCGGCTGACTTGGCGTACAACGTCAATGCAGGCGGCAACGTTTCGTGCAACGCCGCGTTTGAAACTGCAAGGGACTTGACTAACAGCGGCGGGTTGTCGTTCCGCCTGAAGTACTCTACAGAAGCGCTTACAGTCAAAGCATGGGTTTACTCGTGCGACCCGGCTTCTCCAACTGTGTTCGAAGCGTCGTTCAGTACGCCTGCAGGCGCGGGTTCGTGGAACAAAATAACCATTCCGTGGAGCAACTTCAGCAAGGCCGCGTGGTCGCCGGGGTGCCTCTCGCTTAATTTGTCGAGCGTGGTTTCAATTGCTTTTGCGCTCGGCGGAGCAAGCGCGATGAACGGTTCGATGTGGGTGGACGAAGAGTATGCCTATCCAATGGAGGCAGAGCCGACTCCCGTGCCTGAAGGTTTCAAGCGGTTCCTCTACACTTATCCTCCAACGGAAGTAAACGCGTCTTTTAACACGACTGCGGTCGCCAACGAATCGAGTCCGTATGGAGTTACAAAGACGATTACCAACACGTACGCGGTTCCGGGAACTTACTTGTTTTACTCGTGGTACTTGCACCCCGCGCTTTTGGCTGAAACGGATTTCGGCGCGAATTTCACGGGCCGGATTAACGCGGCAAACTTTGAAACCAGCGCGCCTGCAATGAGTTTCATAATTAAAATGCACGACTACGACCCTGCAACAGGAGACAAGACGTTGTTGGGTTCGAGCGACTTGTTTTCCGCGCCTGTAAACGGTTCGTACGACAGCCTACCTTACAGCGTGTTCACTAATGAATCAACGTTAAGCGCAGGCCACCGCCTGCTTTCCGAAGTTTGGATAACTACTTACGGCTACGACCAAATGCCTTCAGTTCGCTACAACTCGGCTTGGAACGACTCGTTTTACTTGATTAACGTGACTGGCACCGGCTTTGCAATAAGCTTTGTTCCGCCCACTCCCGCCAATGCTTCGGCAACCAACTTCAACTACGTTTACTTCAACGCGTCATTAAGCAGGACTGCAAACACTTGCATCCTTGTTTGGAACAACACGAATTACTCAATGGCTTGGGACGCGGTAAACCGCGTGTGCTACTACAACCGCACTGCAATCGCGGACGCAACCTATCCTTACTACGTTTGGGCCAACACGTCGACAGGAGACTCAAATGTTTCGGAAACACGGACCGTTACTATTGAGGTTAATATGACTCCGCAAATCAGTTTCGTTGCGCCGACTCCGCCGAATGAAACGATGGTCAACATGAACTACGTTTACGTCAACGCGTCTTTGAGCCTTGCGCCGAGTGCCTGCAAACTGGTTTGGAACAACACGAATTACTCGATGGCTTGGGACGCGGTAAACCGCGCGTGTTACTATAACCACACCCTAGTTGCAGACGGCGATTACCAATACTACGTGTGGGCCAATAATTCGTTTGGCAAGTTCAACGCTTCCGAAACGAGGAGGGTACAGGTTTCTGCAGGCGCGATTTACAGTTACGTCACCAGCTTTTCAGCTGCCTGGGGTTCGGTGCACAACTTGGCTGGAGCGCAGAACGCCAGTGACGGCGACAGTGCTGCATTGGTTTACGAAAACAACTCGGGCGCAATCAACCAGAGCATTGTAAACACGGATTTTGCGACTAATGCAACCGGCTGGACTTACAGCGTTTACGGAACGGGTTTGACTGCGGCGTTTGATGCGGCTTACGGAAACCCTGCTGGCTCGGGCTACGGCCGCGCTAGCGGCAAGAACCGCCACGGCTATGCTGCAGGAGCAACGCAATTCTATTACGCAAAGGGCACGCCGGCGTCGGCAAACCTGTCTTTCGACCGCCGCGTACGCACGTACAACCGCGGGTTGACTAGTAACTTTACGTTCTTACTGCAAAAGCCCAGTGGAATCAATGTAACCATATTCCCGACGAGCTCGTTTTCTGCAGTTGACGCAGCGTGGAACTCGACTGTGAATTACTCGGTTCCGGCCAGTGCGTTGAACGAAAGCGGGGCGTACCTGTTGTGGATAATTGCCGAATTGTCGACTGAAAATCCCGCCCGCCCCGACTTACGGATTCACTTCGACAACGTGCGTTTGGACGTGAAGCCTTACAATTACAGTTACAACGTGACTTTCCTTAATGCGGGCGTTCCTGCAGGTTCAACGCACCGCTTGCAGGTGCGTTACAGAGTTACCAGTGAGAACGCGACGCTGAGGGTGTTTAATGGAACCACTTGGAACCAGGCAGCGTCGTTGACCAGCGCGTCTTACGCAATAGTGGATTTCTTGCTTAACAACGCGGAGTACAACGGCGGGGCGGTGTACGCAAGGTACTTGGACGCCAACGCAACCGGGGACACGGTCCAGAACTTGTTGGAAGTCGAGTACCAACGCGTTATGACCACGCCTTGATTTTTTTTATAGTTTAAAGCATTTGACGCGGAAACAGGGTTTTGAAGCGAAACGAGGAGAAGGGGCAGTTCGGGTTATGTTGGTTTTGTTTACGCAATCAAGCGGGCGCGGCCAGTTCAGTTTGGAGACCATGGTCACCTATGGTTTTGCTTTATTGTTTTTGATTACGATTACGGCGTACGCGTTTAGCCAGCAGAATTACGTTAACGACTACAACGCGTTTGTTGAAGCGCAAGACGCGGCTGAAGACGTGGCGTCTTTGATTAACCTTGCTTCGGGAACGGATTCGTTCAGGCAGCCGTATTACGCGCCGGCGGTTGTCGGAGGCGATAATTATTCGATTAACGTTTCTTCAAACCAAGTGTTCTTGGTTTTCGGAAACCGGACTTACTTGGCTATTGCGCGGGCGGCTGAAGTGCAGTGTGGGGTTTGCCCGCTTACAGGCGGCAACATTTACTTGGTGCGAAGGGTCAATGGAGGGGCGATTGTAGTTGAAGCTGCTTGAATTTAACTGCATTATTAACTGGCTGGACAAGGGTATTGCAGGGGGTTCGGGGGAGCGTGGGACTATAGGGGGGTGCAACCCCCCCGTGGTCTCGAGAGCGCAGATTAGTGGAGTTGACTTGGCGTTGGCTTTCGTGATTTTCGCTTTTTTGGCAACCGCGTTTGTTTCAAGCAAGGAGGCGTTGTTGGTGCAAGCGGGGGTGCAGGACTCGCGGATGGAAGTTGACTTGAACCGCATTGAATACTGGCTTTTGGAGTCCAAAGGCACGCCTAAAGGGTGGTATGATTCGAACGTGGTGATTCCAGGCTTGATTTACTCTCCGGGAGTAATTACGCAAGACAAGCTGTACGAGTTGCTGATAATGAATTACTCTAAAGTCACGCAAGTGATTGGAGTGGAGGGTTATTATTTCCGCTTGGAGTTGGTTGACTTGGACGGGTTTTTGCTTAACGTGTCTTACTTGAATTACTCGAAGGAAGCGGCAATGGGTTTTATTGCTGCCAATGCGACGCGTTCGCGCAGGGCTTCGCGCACGGTTGCAGTGTACGCTGGGGATTTCGTTTACGTGCCTGCGCGGCTGGAACTGACTCTTTCAAAGAACGCGTCGTCAGGCAACCCGACTTGATTAAAACGGTTTTAACGAGGGAATTGGTTTTTTGAAGGGAATTTTTTTTACAATTGACGTTGCGATTGCGGGAATGGTTGCAATTGCGTTGTTGAGCACGGTTACGTGGGTAATGCTTGCAGGCGCGGACGCCGGCGAAGGCGGGCGGGTGTTGTACGACGAGGCGGCCGATTTGGCGCGCGTAATGGAAAAAACGGGGTTGTTGAACAATTTGACGGCGTTGGATGACGTGGATGCAAATGCTTCAGTTTACTCGTTCTTGTCGGACGCGACTGCAATTAACCACGGCAGCCAGGCGACCGTAAGTTGGTACCGCAGGGTTTCGGGCGGGATCTGCCCTCTTGGTTGCGGGCCTACGCAAGTCGGCACTTTCTGCTTGTGTCGGCAAGTGTACACCGAGACTAACAGCAGTTTTGACGCAGTGTACTTGGGCAGTTCAAAACGCGTGTTTTACACCAAGTTTAACGGAACGTATTACTTTGGGATTGCAGAGGTGTGGGCGTGGGCGCAGTGAATAAGGAGAAAGGGTTTGTTTTCACGCTTACGGCGTTACTGCTGTTTGGAGTAGTGCTTTCGCTGGCAATAGTGGTTGCAGGCGACGACTGGAGCCACGCGTCGGACAATCAAGTTGTTTGGAAGACGGTCTCTTGGACTTGGAGCGACATTTCAGAAGGAGTCGGTCAAGTAATCGAGCTCGAGATTTATCCCGGTTCGAGCATTGCTTCAGTGTCCGACACGCTTCCGCCGAGTGCGGGTTACAACATTTCCGCCGGGCTTGAAGAGTACCAGGCTTTTGTGAACGAAGTGTACTCTCCCAACGGCACGCAAATCAATTTTTCGACTGATTTGGCTGCAGCCGAAGCCGGAATTTCGTTAAATATTGAAGGGTATAATACTTCGATAGATTATTTGTACGAGGATTGGGCCAAGCGCGTGCTTTCCATAATTTGCGACGACGTGGAAATGAATTGCGACGCGATTGCCTGCATCAACGTCACCAATCGTTTAAGCCTGCCTTTCAAATTCGACCCTGCTGACTCGGCTAACCAAGGTAAATTCAAGTGGACGCCGAAACCAAGCCACTGCGACCACGACGTGGACGACCATTGCGTGAAGTTTACGCTGACGGTTTTCGACTCGCTGGGCCGGGTTTACCGCTGTCCTTGGAGCGGACCCGGCGTGACTTGCGACGTGGACAGCTTCACTTGGGAAGGCCCGGACAAGGGAACTTTGACTGTCGACATTGCCTCGGTAAAGCCTACTTCTTACACTTTGATACTAGGAAACGATGGCGGGCGTGAGTTGTTGTACGATATCAGCATGAAAGACAATACGGGAAATACTACGGGAATCATTGAGACTGAGACTTCGTTCTGCATTGACGCGCCGAGTTTTTCGTTCAATTACGACGCGGATTTGAACGTAAGCATTCCGGCGTATGAAGTGTCTCGTTCGGAGCCGGTAAATCTATTGGGTTAAAAGGGTTTTTTAAGCGGTAAAGCGTTTTTTGTTGAAGGTGTTTGTTAAGGTGGAGCGTGGGTTGAGCAATGGCTGAAGCAGAGTCTAAGGTAGCCAATAGCAAAGCGCAGGGCCACATTGATACCATCATTGACCGTTTGAATGAGTTAATCAGGATAAACGGAAAGCTGGAGTTGTCGAATGCAGCCAAGGCGCTTGCGTTGTCGGCCGACCAAGTCGAACGCCTGGCGTTGGTGCTCGAGCAGAGCGGCTTGATTCGCGTGCACTATAGTTTCAGCGGCATTCAATTAATTGCCCGTTCTGCAGAGGAAGCCGAAGGAAAAGGCGGAAAGGGAGGCGAAAAGGAGGGCAAGGCGAGAGAGTCGAGGCAGCTTGAGTTGGAAGTGATGAAGGCAGGCAACATTATTGCTTTCATGGAGAAGGACATTACGCGGCGCATCAAGCGTGTCGAGGTTTTGCTGCACGAGTTGGAAGCCAAAGAGACTTTTACTGAAACCGAGTTTAATGCACTGAAGAAGGAAATGCATTTGGTGCTTCAGCAGGCGGCCATGTTTGACGACGAAGTGTCGAAGCTCGTAACCAAGGAAAACGAGTTGAAGGTTTTGGTGCAGCAGTTTCTGCAGCGGCTGGAGAACGTGGAGCACCGGCCTTTTGAAACAGTTAAGAAAACGGGTTTGCGCAACCGCATTTACAACGCGGCAAAGCGCATTATAGAACGCCTAAAAGAAATTTTGGTCAAGGCGGGCTTGTTTAAGCGGAGCAAGAAAGACAGCAAGCCCGAAACGGCGGCGCAAAAGGTTGTTGAAACCAAGCCCGCAGTTAAGGCAAAAGAGGAAAAAGCGGTTTTGGCAACGGTTGTTGCTTCGAATGGAAGCGCTTCGGTTGAAAGCGGGAAGAAATTGTTGCTTGCACCGCCTGAACAGGTTTGGCGAGTCAAAAAAATCGACCGCAACGCGATAAAACAGAGGTTTAAAGAAGAGCTTTGGGCCGAGTTAAGCGAATCGAGGAAGCCAGTTCAAGCAAGCAACCTGCCGTTGAAGAAACGCGTTAAGAGAAAGGCGGTAAAAACTAAGCGCAAGAAGAGGAGGGCTGGACGTTGAAGATTCTCGATAGTTATTTGATAAACAGCGAGGGCGTGCCTGCCGAAGTGGTTATTGCCCAGCGGGACGGCGAGTTCATCAATACTTACGAGCTCACGCACTTTAAGATAAAACCGGCAACGCAAGTAGTCCTAGGCTTTTTGAAGGAGAAAATCATCGAAGCGGTTAACATCAAGACGTCTGAAATGCTTGACCCGCGCGAGTCCGAGAACATCCGCAGGCGTTTTTCCGAACGCGCGCACGAGATAATCAAGAACGAAATGAGCGAGTTGGTCGGCGGCGAGGAAGAGATGCTCGTAGGAAGGCTTTTGCACGAAATGCTTGGGCTTGGCGAGTTGGAACTGCTTTTGGCAGACGCGCACTTGGAGGAAGTAGTAGTCAATTCTTCACACGAGCCGGTGTTCGTTTATCACAAGAAGTTCGGCTGGCTTAAGACCAACGTGTTCCTACAGACTGAAGAACAGATACAGAATTATGCTACTATGGTTGGCCGTAAAGTCGGGCGGCAGATTACTACGTTGAACCCGTTGATGGATGCCAACCTTTTGAGCGGAAACCGTGTGAACGCAACGCTGTTCCCTATTTCCACTAAAGGCAACGGGATTACCATCCGCAAGTTCAGAGGAGAGCCTTGGACAATAGTCAACCTCATCAGCCCGGAAATCAACACGCTAAGCAGCGAGAGCGCGGCCTTGTTATGGATGGCGCTTCAGTACGAGTTGAACGTCCTAGTAGGAGGCGGTACTGCCAGTGGAAAAACGTCGTTTCTTAACGCAATTCTGGTTTTCACGCCGCCTAACCAGCGGCTTATTTCCATTGAAGACACGCGGGAACTTAGTTTGCCTGACTTCCTGCACTGGACTCCAATGAGCACACGCCAGCCAAACCCTGAAGGAAAAGGAGGCGTGGAAATGATTGACTTGATGGTCAACTCGCTGCGTATGAGGCCAGACCGCATAGTCCTTGGAGAAATCAGGCGCCAGCGCGAAGCGGAAGTGCTTTTCGAAGCCATGCACACTGGACACTCAGTTTACTCGACTCTACACGCCGACGAGGCGCTGCAAGTGAAAAGCCGTTTGGTAAGCCCGCCAATCCAACTGCCTGAAGAAATGCTTTCGGCACTGCAATTGGTGGTGGTGCAGTACCGCCAGCGCCGCACCGGAATCCGGCGGACCTACGAAATAGCCGAGTTCCTTCCTGAAGAACGCGGAGTGGCAGTCAACACTGTTTACCGCTGGGACGCCCGTGAAGACAAAAGCGTCAAAACAGGCGAGTTCATCAGGTTGGTTAACGAACTTACGCTGCACACCGGACTTACCGGCACTGAAATCCAAGCGGAAATAATGGAGAAAAAATCGGTTTTGGATTATATGGTGGCGCACAAAGTCGACAAAGTACAATCAGTAGGCCATGTGGTTGCAAGGTATTACCGCGACAAGCAGCACGTGCTGGATATTGTAGGCAAAAACAAGCCGCCTACTGAATTGCTTGAAGCGGCAACAGAGGCAGTAGCTGCAAGCGAAAAACGGCGTTTTGAAGACGAAAAAAAAGGCAAGTGATAAACACACGTGGAAAAACCGATTATTCCATTCAGCCTCCTGCCCCCTAAACAACAAAGGCAGGCAGGCAAGGCATTCAGGGGAGTGGGAAACTTTGTTGCAGGACTAACTCCGTACTTACGCGAGGACTTAGACCACGCGGAAATAACCCTGCCGCCCCGCGAGTACCTGGGAGCAGGCATTGCCTGTGCAATAGTCAACGCACTGGCAATAGGCTTAGTGTTTCTTTTAGTCAGCCAGGTTGCAAACGTCAATGCCTGGGCCCCCCTGATATTAATTCCGTTGGTCGTCGCAGGCATTACCCTCCTTACAACGATATACTATCCAAAGGTGCTTGCCCAACGCAGGAGCAGGCAGATAGACCTACAGCTTATTCCTGCAGCGCGGCAGCTGCTCATAGAACTGCGTTCGGGCGTGCCGTTGTTCCACGCAATGGCCAGCATCAGCGACGACTACTCGTTTACCTCAAAGGAATTCAAAAAAATAGTACAGCGCATCGACGCAGGAGTTTCGGAAATAGACGCGCTTGCAGAAGCAGCACGCACCAACCCCTCGATGCAGTTCAAGAAACTATTGTGGCAATTGTCGAATGCACTGAAAGTGGGTTCCGACGTAGGCGATGCTTTGGAATCAATCATTTCCGAGTTCGTGCGCGAACGCGTAGACCAAATCCGATGCTACGGCCAGGAACTCTCGCCGTGGACCCTCATTTACATGATGGCGGCAGTCGTGCTGCCCAGCTTGGGCGTAACAATGCTCATAGTCATAGGCTCGTTCATGGGAATAAGCATTCCCCGCGTAGTGCTAATAGGCGGCATAGTCTACCTCATAGTTTTTCAACTGTTTTTCATGAACTTCATCGGAACCAGGAGGCCGACGATATAAAATGACCGCGCCGAGACTCACCAAAGCATACCAGCAGATCGCCGGACTTTTTCCCCAGCGCGTGCACAATTACATAGGCAGGCTCTTGACCCAAGGAGGGTTTGAAATACTTCCCAGAGTATTCCTCGGTTTTGCAGTATTCATTGCAGCCTGTGCAGCATTATTTGCTTTTTTCGTAACCCCCTTCCTAACCAACGACATCAACTTGCAGGTTCTTGCGATAATAATCGCTTCAGGCGGAATCGCGGGCTTGATGTGGCTGCTTTTAATAATGTCCGCAGACAGACGCGCTAACAACATTGAAGACGTGCTTCCCGACGCGCTGAAAATAATTTCGGCAAACATACGCGCCGGAATGACTCTTGAAAACGCGTTCTGGGGAGCTGCAAGACCTGAATTCGGAGTGTTTAAAGACGAAATAAAAAAAGTCAGCGCCGAAACATTCGGAGGACGGCCTATTTCGGAATCGCTTACGAGAATGAGCCAACGCGTAAACTCGGCGGTAGTCGAACGCGCGGTCAAGCTAATGAATGAAGGCATCCGCCTGGGCGGCGAAATGGCCACCCTTTTAGACGAAGTAGCAGCCGACATAATAAGCACCAAACTACTGCGCAGGGAAATAGCCACGTCGACAATGACTTACAGCATTTTCATAGTATTCGCTTCAGTGTTCGCAGCGCCCGCCCTCTTCGCGCTTTCCACGTACTACTCTGAAATGAACGAAAACCTGCTGCAAAAACAAAAGACGGGAAGCGCGTCGTCGCAATACGTACAGCAAGCAGGCCTTTCAGGAATGGGCGGCATAATAGGAATGAGTGCCGCCAAGCCATCTGAAGACGCAATAACTTCAGCCGACATTTACTGGTTCGCAATAGCCGCGCTCACGGTCACCAACTTCTTTTCCGGTTTGACACTAGGACTTATTAGAGAAGGGAAGGCACTCCGAGGAATACGCTACGCGCCGGCATTCACGCTCGTAAGCATAATTATCTTCATTGGAGTGTACTCAATACTGCAGACCGCGCTCAAAAGCGTAATAAGGTAAAAACTCGGGAGTTGGCAAAACCACTAAACGCACCCTCTTCACTCGAATTCAAAGACTAGCCTCCGAATTATATCAAGCCTTAAAAGAACGCGTTCTCCTTAAGTCTCGTGCCCTAGTTTAAAAGCAGCTTCAACTTTCAAGGCCGAAACCTTACTTCTGTGCTAAAAGTAGACTATCTTGTCTACGAACTGCGACAGTTGCGCGACAAGCTTACCATCCGTTTCTTCTTTGACCGCAAAAATTACGCCCCGCACGTTCCAAGCCCGCAATCGGCCGGAAATAAAGTGCGTGAAACGCAGCATTGTCTGCGCGTCGTTGTACAATGTGAACGTATTGAACGAATCTAGTATCATAAACTTTTTGCCTGCAGGCAAAGAGTTTATCACTTCATTCAACGCAATTGAAAAGTCAGTCAGGTTACGCGGAGACGCGAGAAACAAACAGTTTTTATGCTCGGCTACTTTCGCCCCTGAAGTCTGGGTAATCAAGTCAATGAAGAACACGCGCTCGGTTGGAATCCCTTTCTTTTCAAACACGGGCTTCAGCACTTCAAACGGCTTGTTGACGGTTACGTAAACGCCGGCATCGCCCCACTTGGAAAGCACCGAAAGCGTATCAATAGGCACGGTCGCGTAGGCTTTGCTAAACGAGACAACCAACGAAAGTCCCCGCTCGGGAACCTGTTCAAGTTCCTTCATACGCCGCGTCTCAAAAAAAATTTTTCAACTCTTTTCACCACCGTTTAAAAACACTCTCTAAAACGTAAACTTTACTCCTTATTATGATTATCTCTTTAGCTCCGTTTGACTATCTAGAACCGCGTTTAATGACAAAGCACGCAGCGTTATTGCACAGATTACCACAAAGTAGGAAAGCAAGTAAATCAACTCGTGCCTACCCTCATTCGAGTAAATGCCGAGGAAGTTGGCGTGCGCAAACCACAGGTCGTAAACTGCAAACAACACGAACACCAAAGCCAGCACGGCATAACAACGCGTAAACTTGCCGTTTAAGCCGGTTGCTAGAAACAAGAACGCGGCAAAACCCGGCAACACCATGTCCAAAACGGGATATGCTATCAGAATAGTCTATTCAAGCAAGGAAATTGCCGACCCGCTCGAAAGCTCAATCAAAAAACCGAGAATCAAGAAAGTCATTGTTGAAACCACTGCAATCAAAGCGGCTATGCGCACGCAAGAAAGGCGGATAAACATTATTCGGGTAATCCTAAAGAGCCCTATTATGAGAAAATGTAGCCGGTCATCCAAAAAGAAATATCCTGCAAAACCAAGCGGAGTCTCGATGCCTAGCACCCGTTCGAAAGCCGCAAAAGAAAGTTGCCCACAAGCCAGCGGAGTAAGCTGCGTAACCGGCTACAACTTTACCGTTTTTCCAGCAACCGCCATTTTATTACTCTGGCCTCGACTATCAATGAATTGGCATTACTCGCCCGCCAGATATAAACGCTATTTTTTGCTGTGCTTGCGTGGTTTCAAGCGCGTTAAATAAGCCGGCGCGTCGATTCCTGCAAGCAAGCCTGCGCGCGAGAACACCGCTGCAGGAACAAGCAGGTAAGCAGATAGGTAAACCAATTCAAAAACTGACGGAATTGCATTACCTGCGGGGTAACCGAAGTAAACGCGCCAAGCGTCGAAAGCCAGGAAGAACAGAATTACGATTGCAAGCAGTGCGAACGTGCGCGAAAACTGGCCCCAAACGCTGTTGCCGCCTAATGCAACGTAAAGCGCGAAAACGAAGAGGAACAAGTCGGCAAGCAAGTAAAAGGCGTTAATGAATTTCTGAAACTCGGAGAACACGGGCGCGCCTATTGTCCAGTGGACGAAAAACACGGTGGTTAATACTACTGCCAATGCAACTGAAACGAACACGACTTTGTGGCCATTTGAAGAGTTAAGGAATACCGGGCGCGACATGCCATAGAGCCCGGCTGCAAGAAAGAAGTAACCTGCGCAACGCAGCAACGCCGCAAACAACGCGAAGGCGTTTAAAGCAAAGAGAAGCTCGGCGGTAAACCACACGCCTAAAGCCAGCAACAAGGGCAGGCGCTCGAACCTTGAACGGCAAGAACGTCCAAAGCTCCAAAACCAAAAGGTACACGCCAATGCGGTGCCGGCCAAGGTGACTTTGAAAAACGCGCTTAATGCCTGAAGCTCGCGGACGGAAAAAAAGTCGTTAAAGCAATGAATGCAAGCGGCGGCTACCAACAAGACCACAGACACCCAAAACAGCAAGCGAATACGGTGCGCCAAAAACCTTATCCCGCCAAGCATTTCTGCAAGCCAGTATATAAGCATCGCGCTCTTGGTGCTACTGCAAGTCAAAGCAAACTAAAATAAATGAGGCCGGCATTCACAGTTCAATAAAACCGTGCTTTTTAGGGAGGAAGTTGCAAAATGGCTGAAGTTATAAAGAGAGTCGCTACCGGCGTGAAAGGCTTTGACGAACTGATTGAAAACGGCTTTATTGACGGCTCGTCGGTGGCCGTAATCGGCGCGCCGGGAACCGGAAAAACGATTTTCGGCCTGCACTTTCTCTACCAAGGCCTGTTGAACGGCGAGAAAGGGGTTTACTTCAGCTTCAAGCAGGAGACTTCGTCGCTGGAAATGCAGTGCAAGCAATTCGGGTGGAATACCGACGCCAAAAAAAACGCAGGAATAAAATTCGTGAAACTAAACGGAGTCGACTTGTTCCAGGAAATACAACGCTTGGAAGACGAAGCGCGGATTTTCGGCGCAACTAGAGTGGTAGTCGACTCGATAAGCGACTTGATGGAATACCTCCCCAACGTAGCCGGGTTGAAGAAACTGGGTTTGACGGACGCCGACGGCACTGGCCCTCTCAGCATTTCACCCAAGGACTTCGCGCGAAGAGTCAACACCATTTTCATAGACCGAATGAAACGGTTGGGGACTACCACGATTTTTATTGCCGACTCGCTTGAAAACGGCAACACGCTCTCGCGCGACGGGGTTACGGAATTCACTTGCGACGGAATCATACTCTTAAAAGCAACGTCGCTTGGAGACGAATTGCATCGCTCGGTTGAAGTGCGAAAAATGCGCAACACGGCAGTGGCGGGCGGAATCCAAAGCGTGTCAATAGGAACCAAGGGAATGAGCGTCGGGTCTACAAGGTAATCCTAAAATGGCATTCGATGCGTTGAAAAAATTTTTTGCTGAAAAAATCCTGTTGCCGCGCGTATTCAGAATGGACGTGCCCGGCTATATAGTCGGCAAATTCTATACCTTCGAAGGCCAGTCCGCATTCGTGCGCAGCATTTTCATGCCTGAACATTTTTTTACCTGCCTTGAAACGCGGATTGAAAAAAAATTAGGTAAAAACGGATTGAAGCGGCTTTATTGCGTGGGCAAGAAGTTCGGCTGGCGGTTTTCGA
Organism: Candidatus Micrarchaeota archaeon CG1_02_51_15; assembly: GCA_001871495.1. Classification (GTDB taxonomy): domain Archaea; phylum Micrarchaeota; class Micrarchaeia; order Norongarragalinales; family UBA8480; genus UBA8480. Next base: position 4,650 of record MNVG01000045.1, on the reverse strand, counting down.
AACTGCACCACCTGTCCACCAAGAACGTCCGCAACTCCGTTGACTTGACTGCCAACTTTCTTGAAACGCTGTACGCCGAAAAACTTTCAGTAAACGAAGTCGACGTGCAAAAAAAGTGGATTCAACTCGAGACAATAGAGCTTGCAATAACACGGGTTAACAACGGCGGCTATGCGTTGCCCATTGGCGCTTGGGCCGGCGTGTGGGCTTTTCTCAACCGGGATTTAAAGTTGGAGTGCGCTTTGGAGAAGAGAAAGTCGAGCGTCCACGTGCTTTCTGCAGGCCCGCGTGAACTGCTTAAGAAAAGCAAGAAAAGTTTCTTCGAATGCGACTTACAACCCAAGGCTTTTTCACGCAATTATACGACGCTCAACACTCCGCCAACCCAAATAACAGGCGGCTACGTTTCACTCAACAGTCTACTTGACTCTAATTTCTTCAACTATGAAGCAGGAAAACTTGAGTTGAAAACCCCTCGCGAAAGATTCGTTTCCACCGAAGTTTCGTTGCTGTACTGGCTGGAAGAAGAATTCGGGGACTTGGTTGAAGAAGCGGCGTTCGAATGCTTCAGCGAAATCGGGAAAGCCAACAAGTCTAACGGAAGCGCCTCGCTTTTTCTTGCGCATTTGCTCACTGCACTTGGTTTCGGTTTAGTAGATGCAAGCGAAGGCAGGAACAAGAACGTTGCGTTGAAAGGTTTTCCGTGCCTTGACGAAAAATCGAATGTCTGCAAGCAGAGGTTTGTCCAAGGCGCTACAAAAGGCATTTACGCGGGTTTCGGCGGTTCCAAAGCCAAGCTAAAGAAAATAAGCACAATGTTTATAGACAACAAGCTCGCGATTAACCTTAAATTGGGATGAAACCGATTTGGACAAACAGCTATTGACAAAAGCGTTGACGCAGACGATAAACCTGCCTCCACTTATGGTAGTAGTACCTGCGACGATCGCAGGCCTAATCGTGTCGGGCCCGTTCGACGCAGTGCGTTTTCTCCTGGTAATCCTTTTAACCGTAATTACCGACACTTCGGCCAACGTGATAAACAACTACAGCGACTGGGAAATAGACAAGATGAACAACAAGCGGAAGGAAATGCACGAAACGTTCAGTAAAAAAAGCTTGATTGCAACGTATGCACTGTTGCTTGCAGGAGTTGCCGCCCTGTTGTTCGTGCTCGGAGCCAACCTTTTCCTGATTGCAAGTACGGCCGCATTCGCGTTTTTGGGATTGGTTTACTCTTGGGGGCCTAAACTCAAGGACGTGACTCCGTTAAACTATATCTCAATAGCATTGGCTTACGGCGGCCTTTCGTTTTGCATGGGCCTCTTCTCGCAAAACGGCAGCGCGGAACTGCTCTTGACCTGGCTGCCTGTGATACTGGCAATAGTAATGATAGATATTGGTTATTCTATTACCAAAGACTACGTGGATTATGAAGGCGACAAGCACTACGGCAAAAAAACCCTGCCCGTAATATTAGGCAAGCAAAAGGCAATTTTCGTGCAATTCGGAGTAATACTCGCGGCCTACACGTTGCTTGCAATAGCGTTGTTCGCAGAATGGATAAGCCTTGCCTACGCCTGGTTTTTCCTCTCTTTTGCAATTGCGGTTTACATGCTGCGCAAGGTAAACTACGCTACAGAACGCAGCGAACTCAAACAGGCTTACTTTATCACGGCTTACAACGGCTTGTTCGTGCGCGCAATACTTATTGCAGTACTGCTTTTTGGAGTTTAAACGCCGCACGCTAAGCAAACGGCGTTCAGCTCGGGGCCTAAAGCCGTATTGAAACCATCAGGCCGTGGTCGATGTTTAGAAGGAAACTGTAGTAATTCGGGCTTTTTGAAACGTAATCCAAGTAGTCCTTCATCAAATGACCGAAGTCGGAAGCGTTGTCTGCGACTATTATCGACCCAACGCGCAAGAAAGGCTCGAACTGACGGATATAACCCAAGTAATTAGGCTTGTCCGCATCGAGAAAAACGAAGTCCACTTGCTTGTCCCACTTTGAGAGCACTTCCGAAATCTTGCCTTCCAGTTGTTCTATATAATTGCCCAGCCTTGCTTTTTCAAAGGATTTTCGGGCCATTTCGATTTTAGGCGTGGCAAGCTCGATGGTGTAAACCTTGCCGCCCGACTGACGGGCTGCAGAAGCAAGCCAAATCCCGGAATAGCCTGCCGACGTCCCCAACTCTAAAATTACCTTTGATTTGTTGGACAGCGCAAAAGCCTTGAGCACCTCTGCGGAAGTACGCGGAATTTGCCACAACTTGATTTCATTGTTAGGCACCCAGACTTCCTTGTACTCTTCAGGCACGCCTTTTATCAGGAATGTTTCATCAAGCTTCTCGAGTTCGGTACAGACTTCCAAAAAATTCTTTTCATCAAATTCGTCGTTCATAAACACAAAGTTACCCTATAGAGATATATTAATGGTTCCCCGCCGCCGCAAGCTGCGGCAACTGCACTCAACTTGCCAACTTGATTACGCAGCATAGTGTGCCGTGCCCGCTTGAAGCCTATTTTTTTCCGCTTCCTGAAACGCGCACGCCTTTAGGATAAAAGTCGAGTTCGTAGACTCCTCCTTTAATCGGGGTGTTACGCATCTTGCGTACTTCTATTGTACGGTGAAGCTCTTCACCTAGTGCAACCGACTTAAGGACTATCAGCCCGTCGCACGCGAATTCGCTTAGAGTGTCGCGGCTGTACCAGTTGCTGTTCTCGCACATTTCGCTGGTTACCAGCGCAGTGATGCGGTGCAACTGAAGCATTTGGACCAGGGTTACGAGCATGTGGCGTACTATGACTCCGCCCCACTCGGGCGGCACAACGCCGCAGATTTCGGCGTTCGTGCCGTAAATGGCTTCTTCGTCGCCTACTGCCTCGACGTCGGTGACTTTTTTGACCGTGTGCGCGTAAAGCGAGAAAGTAGTTATTGAATCAAGGGCCATGCGAGTTGGCTTGAATGCGTCGAGAGTTCCTTTGATTTCGCCAAACACGGTGCCGATTGTTTTCTGGTGGATGCTTTTTATCAAGAGTTTATTCTGCTTTTCTAGTTTGTCAATGGGCCAGCCGAACTGCCTGCATTGGTCGCGTATCTTGTCCTCGCGTTCTTCGAACGTAAAGTAAACGCCACGCTCGCCCCGTTTAGCCCCATTGATAAGGAATTGCAGTGCCATTATCGTTTTCCCGGTGCCGGCTGTTCCCGAGACTAGAACCACCGACTCGCTGGGAAAGCCGCCTGCAACCAGTTCATCCAAGCCCGGAACCCCTGTTTTGACTCTTCGGCCGGGAATTTCGTGCTTTACCCGTTTTTCAGAAACCATTGTTTGCCCCTCAACCCCATTTTGCTAAAAATGCGAGTACGAAAGTCAAAACAAGTCCTCCTTTTAATTCTTGCTTAACCCCTCCGCGCTTGCTTAAAGCTAATAAGCAGTTAAACGAGCGATGTCGTTCGCCGTGCGGGCAACGCCCGACGGCGTTGCAGCATGTCGTCTTGCCTCGGGGCAAGACGAACACGGCGAACGACGGGCTAGGCGCTTGCAACGTTTTTAATAAAGGGGGGTGCGTTAACAAAGCCATGCCGGAACGAAAGCCGCCTGCAATAGACTTTGCGAAGGTAAAGTCGGCAGCGACAGCTGCATTGAGCGAGAAAGGCGAGATAATCTACCGCGAGGAAGAGACTTTCACCGACAAGTACGAAAGCGATCGCCTACGCACTGAAATACCTGGTTTTGATAAAATCCTCGGCGGAGGCATTCCCCGAGGCGCCACCACGCTGGTTGCCGGAGGTTGCGGCAGCGGCAAAAGCATTTTCTGCCTTCAAACGCTTTACAACGGCGCACTGAAGCACGACGAACCCGGCGCGTATATCAGTTTTGAAGAACCTGCAGAAAGCATCCGCAACACCGCAAGAAAATTCGGGTGGGACGTCGACGCGCTGGAAAAAAAGAACGTTCTTAAAATAATGCTTAAAGACCCTTATGAAATAAAGGACTTCAGCAAAACCCTTTCAGGCGAAATGTACTACACGTTCAAAGACATGGGAGTAAAACGTATAGTAATCGACTCGGTTACCTACCTGGCGTCAACTGTAGGCAACAATTACGAAATCCGAAAAACAGTCGCCACCCTTGCGCGACGGCTGCGGGAAATAGGCGCGTCAACGTTCCTGGTTTCGGAAATACCCGAAGGCGCAACTGGCGTCGGCCGCTACGGAATGGAAGAGTTCGTAACAGACGGAGTAGTCAAGTTCCACAACATTCACCTCAAGGAAAACCGCCAACGCGCAGTGGAAATACTGAAGATGAGACGTACCAAGCACTCCATTCTCCTGCATCCGTTTTGCATAAACAACAAGGGAATCACCGTTTTCGCAGAACAGCCCATATTCAAGTGAATCTGCAATAAACCCAACCCAAAGCGCGTGAATCGGAGACCTTCCCGCCCGCCGAGGAAGCTTTTTAAACCCGTTTTCAATAATATGCAAACAGCCAAAAACGAGGGCAGCCAATTTCAAGTTGGAGGTTTTGTTAAAGATGAATAAACGAACACAAATGTTTAAGCCGAAAAAACGCGGGCAAACCGCTCTGGAATACTTGGTTACATACGGCTGGGCACTGCTGGTAATAGTAATCATCGCAGGCATCC
>MNVG01000028.1 GCA_001871495.1 Candidatus Micrarchaeota archaeon CG1_02_51_15 | reverse complement strand
TTACTGTTTCAAACAATTCAGTGAACGGCAGCGCGTACAACAATTTTTACGACAAGGGAAGCACTAACTGCACTTTTGTAGGGAACACCGCAATCCAGCCTAACGCGGGTTCGTGGTCGTACAGCATTCGCATCAGCGACAACCCGGGAATATCGTCGGCCACTAACTCGACTTGGCAAGACAACACCTTAATTTACACTTCAGGCGTAACTTTCCCGGTGCGGGCCGAACTAAACTCCGACACTGTTTTCGTGAACATGACTTACTCGACTGCCGACGAGGCGATAGTCGGCAACCTAACCCGAAAATGGTGGCATCGCGCGTTAGCAACAATAAACAACGAGTCTTACGGCCCGATTAACGTTACAATCAACAATGCGTCGGGATTCGTTTACAACGCGAGTGCGGCAACAACGGGCTATTCAAATTATTCCGCCTTAACTGAATACGTTGTGACCCTCGGGACAAGGGCGTACGCAAATAACTACACTTACAACGCCACTTACAACGGACACGATATCAGTGGCGACTTCAACATTTCAAGCACCACTACTACGAGCGCGAACTTCGTAGAGTGCGGCACGCTGAACTACAACGTCACGCTATTGTATGCCTTAACGCAAGGCGCGACTAACTGTTTCGTGGTGAACCAATCCAACTTAATCATTGACGGCCAAGGCTATGCCCTGACGGGCGCTATTGGGAGTGCAAGCAAGGGAATTTTTGTTAACGCCTCGAATTTCACGCTACGCAACTTAACGCTAAGCAACTTCTCATACGGAATCTACGTTAATTCCTCTAACGCAACCAACTTGACTAACGTCCGCGTATACGGGAACACCGTGGACGTGTTTGTAGGCAGTTTTGGCGGGAGCCGACAACTATGGCTTACTAACCTGACTATCGATAACCCGTTGGGCACGTTGGCTAATTACTCGCTGATTTCGGTTTCCGACGTGGTCGACGCAGACACCGCGTACGAAATGGTTTGGACAAACGCAAGCAACGTCCCTTTGACCTACGGCTTTGTTTCAATGGCCGGAAAGTTCATCAACCTAACCTCAAGCATCGGAGCGCCATCAATAGACTCATTCACGTTCTACTGGAACGACTCGGAAGTAACCACTGGCAATTACACTGAAGACAACTTCGAGTTATGGCGGCACAACACAACGCTAGGCTGGACGTTGTTAAACAACACCCCCAATGTCACTTTCAATTACTTGACTTATTCCGGGTTGATTCCGACTTCTTCATACGCTTTATTAGAAAGGTTGAATGAGTCAACAAGTAGCAATTCGAGCGGGTCAATTAACTCTGCAAACAACGGCCCAAGCCTGCCGATAGTTGCTTTGCCTACCCCGATAACCACGCCCGAACAGACGATTGTTCCTCCCCGCTCGGCGCCTACTCCAACACCTCAAATTACTACCGCAACTCCCGTCGTTACTTCAACGCCTGAACCGACTCAAATCCCTTCGGCAACCCCACAAGTAAGGGTAGTAGAAGAAGACCAGACCGACAACACAATCGTGCAGGCAATTGCAATAGTCGTCGCAGCGGCAATCGGAGGCGCCGCATACTACTTTGGAAAAAGCATTATTGCTAAAGCTGGCTAAAATAAAAAAAGAATTAGAAAAAAATGGCCGTCAAGCGGCAATGAAACTTTTTTACGTCCCTTCAGTATATGAGTTCATGTACTCAACCTGCTCGGCAGTAAACGTATCCAACCCGAGGCCGTGCGCTTTGAGCTTGAGCTTGGCAACTGTCTCGTCAATCGAAGCAGGAACGTCGTAAACCCTCTTTTCCTTGAACGAACCGCCGTTTTTGGCAATGTACTCGCTGCACAACGCCTGATCGCTGAAACTCATATCCATTACTTCACTGGGATGGCCTTTGGCGCACGCGAGGTTGACCAGCCTTCCTTGAGCCAAGACGATGACGCGATGGCTGTTGTCTAAAACGTATTCTTCGACTAAAGGCATGAGCTCGCGCTTGGACTTCTTCATTGCATCAAGTTCCTTGAGGTTCAACTCGATGTCGAAATGTCCGCTGTTGCACACTACTGCCCCGTCTTTCATAGCCTTAAAATGTTCGCCGCGGATTACGTGCTTGTTGCCTGTGACCGTGCAGAAAATGTCGCCTACTTTGGCAGCGTCGGCAATAGTCATTACTTGGAATCCGTCCAAGTGTGCCTTCAATGCCTCGACTGCATTCACTTCGACGACAACTACCTTGGCGCCCAATCCGTCGGCACCCCTGGCAAGGCCTTTGCCGCAAAAACCGTAGCCGACGACAACGAAAACCTTTCCTGCAAGCAACTCGTTAGTCGCGCGGATTATTCCATCAATAGTGCTTTGGCTGGTTCCGTAATGGTTGTCGAACATGTGCTTGGTCGGAGTGTCGTTAACCGCAATAACAGAGTACTTCAACGCACCTGCTTTAGCCATTGCCTTCAAACGGATTACTCCCGTCGTAGTTTCTTCCTGGCCGGCAATCAAGTTCGGAATCAAGTCCTGGCGCTTGCTGTGGATTGCGTTAATCAAGTCCGCGCCGTCATCAATAGTGATAGTCGGCTTGATGTCCAAAACAGAATTGAGGCACTCGTAGTAAAGCGTGTTGTCCATTCCTTTTACGGCATAAACCTTGAAACCGTCGGCTGCAAGGGCTGCGGCGACTTCGTCTTGCGTGCTCAACGGGTTGGACGCGCACAACGCCACTTCGGCACCGCCTGCGCGTAGCGTGCGCATCAACACCGCCGTTTCCTTGGTGACGTGCAAGCACGCCGCAATGCGCATTCCCTTCAACGGCTTTTCGGCTTCAAAACGCTTGCGGATGCTGAGCAACACCGGCATGTGACGCTCGGCCCACTCTACGTCCACCTTGCCCTGCGGGGCTAAGGAAATGTCTTTCACAATGTGTTCTTTGGTCATGTACACAATTACCTCCGGTTTAAAAAAGGATTAAGAAGACGCAAAACCGCCCCTTCAAAATACAAAGTAGACAAACGCCGACAAAATTTAAGAACGTATCTGATTAGACGCCGAGACTCATTTAATCCAGACTCAGCCTTCCCCCATTCTCGCTCCTTCTAGAGCGCGGGCGCACGGGCATTGTTCGGAAGCAGTTGGGATTGATGGAATCATTTGCGCAAGTAGCGCCCGCAGGCGCTCGATGTTTTTGTTGAACACTTCGACTACTTCGGTTACTGAAACGGGTTTTACGCCTTCGAAGCCGACGTCGTAGTCGGTTATCAAGGAGATGTTGCAGTAGCACATTTCCAGTTCGCGTGCGAGAATGGATTCGGGGTAGCCGGTCATTCCGATTACCTGCCAGCCGTTTTTCGAGAACCACTTGCTTTCGGCGCGCGTGCTGAACCGCGGGCCTTGTATTACTACTAGCGTGCCGCGGTCGTGGCAGGTTACGCCGACTTTTTTGGCGGCTTCTGCTGCAAGCGAGCGGAGTTCGGAACAGTAGGGGTCGGCGAAGCTTACGTGGTAGGTTTGAGGCCCGTCGTAGAAAGTGTCTTTGCGGCCTCGCGTGCGGTCCACCACTTGGTCGCAGATTACGAATTCTCCCGGTTTTACTGCGAGGTCGAGGCTTCCTGTTGCTGAAGGCGCTATTATGCGGGTTACTCCGATTGACTTTAGTGCCCAGAGATTAGCACGATAGTTTATTGAATGGGGCGGGAGTTGGTGTTTGAGGCCGTGGCGGGGAAGGAATGCAACCCGTTTGCCCCATTGTTCGGCAATGGCGATTGGGGCACTGGGTTTTCCAAAGGGCGTGTCGACTTCCAAGTAAGTGACGTTGTCGAGGAACTTGTAGAAGCCACTGCCCCCGAATACTCCTATTTCGGCTTTTGTTTGGGGTAATTGGTTCATTCGACTGCCTCCGCGGGTTTTTCCTTGATTATTTTAATGTTGGACTCTACGAGGCGGCGCATGGTGTTTCCGCAGAACCGGCATAATCCGTATTCGTCGTTGCGGCAGTGTTGGTGTTTTGCGCCTTTGGCGACCCAGCGGCCGCAGCGGGGGCATTGGAATAGGTAAAACTTGTTGAAGAAAACGTGTTTGCCTGCGTTTTGAATGACGTCACGGTCTGTTTCGGGAGTGTCGTGTGCTAGTTGTTGTTCGAGTGCAAGCGCTTGGTCGCGTTTGACTTGCGTGGCATGGCCTAGGATTTCGCATTCGTGTGCTTCTTCGCCGCACACGTCGCAGAAGAAAGTCACGTTGTACTTAGCAGTTGCGATTATCCAGCCGTCCAAATTCAAGGGTATCCCATTTAGGTTGCCGAATTCGTAGCCCGTTATTTGGAACGCGTAGGAGGGAGTGGCGCCTAGTTTTTTCAAGCGGGCGAAGGCCGGGTGTTCGCCGAAGTAATCATCTACGAACAACGGTTTCATTTCATGCCCCCAAAAAGTGCTTGAGCAAGTCGCCTGCAAAGAACCCGAGTCCGGCGCCTACCATTCCGAGGACAACGTACTTTAAGCTGTTTAGCGACCCGCTTTCGTCGTTCATTTTGCCTATGAAGAAGCCGAGTATGGCGAGGAGTATCATTGCGATGATTCCCGAGACCAGCATTGCTTCCGAAAGCAAGGGAATGAGAAAGAACGGAAGAATGGGTAGCACCAGTGAAGCAAGAGTTGCAATGAATGATGCGACGGTACTTAATAGTATGTCGGAGTGGGAGTGAACGAATTTTTGGGACTCTGCGGCGTTCTTTCCTTTGTAGAACTTGAGTTGCTGTCCGCGTTCGGCGCTTTCGGAGGTGTAGAAGCCTATTGCGTTGCCGAAGCTATTGGCAATGCCTCCTATTACGCCACCCATTATGACTATGCGGGCTTCGCCTGTTGCTTCACTTAATCCCATTAGCAAGCCCAAAAGGAGAATCAGGCCGTCCATCAAACCGAACGTTATTCCTTGGAAATTATGTTCCACCCAGTTGAGAAAACCGTTCATAAGACAAAACCACTCGGAAACGTAATTACGAAAGCAACAAGGGAATAAATAACCTCTTGCGTTTATATAATTCTGTGATGAAACTGTCCCAGTCTGACTAATGATGACCCAATGACAGTTGCTGAAAATAAGTTCGGCTTGTAAAAAAGCCGTTTAAGATTAAAAGAGGGAACCAAGAGCATGAAGACAGTTGGGGAAATTAGTTCGCCTGCGGACGAAATCAATGCCTCGGAAACGGTTGTGACTGCACTGAAGCGTTTGCGCGACTCGCGCAACGGCTTTCTGGTTGTCACAGAAGGAAAGAAGGTTAAAGGCGTACTGGCAGTAGGAGACGTGTTTCGTGCGTACTTTCATTACGTTGCCTGCCACTATCCCACGCAGAAGCACCGTGAGACGTATACCGACTTGACACAGTACTTCGACCGCAAAAAGTTTTTGGACGAGAACAAGGTCGACTTTGCCAAACAAACGGTTAAAGAACTTATGAACACACGACCCAAAATAGTGCAAAAGGAAGTACAGATTCCCGAAGCAGTTGAATTGATGAAAACCTTCGACTTGAAGAGCCTGGCAGTAATCAACGAAAACCACGAACTGATCGGCGTAATAAACCGCACCGACCTCCTACTTGAAGAACTCGAAGAGTAAGGTCACGCACCGCTTATTATTACTGCTTCCATATCAGGAGTGGCTGCAACGAAGACTGGCATTTCCAAGAGCGAAATGGATTCGACTGCAGCAAACGGTTCGAACAATTCTTTTGCCGCGCGTTCGTCGAACGCCATTGCCGGCTCGCCTGCAGCGGGTTCGGTTGCAACCGCGTTTTTTTCTTCGGCGAACCGTAGTTTCGTCTGTTCGAATGAGTACGAGTTTATTTGTCCCAAGCGCGTCTTGCGCACCCAGCCTGCGTTTACCAGTGCTTCCAACGCAGACGCCACAGTAGCGCGCTCGAATTTCACTAGAGAATTGCACGAGGGAAGCTCGTGATCGAAGAGCTCGCGCCGCTTGAGCACTTCGTTGAACACTATTGCTTCAACCGAGTCGAGTGACGACAAGTCCGACGCGTGCTTGAATTCCTTGAGTGCAACCAAGCGTTCGGCGAACTTCGACGGGCAGTATATTTTGCCGTATTTTGCGTCAAGCAATAGCGAGCCTTGCCTTGTTTCTGCCAGCCAAAAACGGTGTTCCAACATTGAATGGACGGTAAGCCCGGCTGCTTCGACTGCTTGTTTGGAAAGCGATTGCTTGGCTTTGATGAAGCGCGGCTTTTGCTTCAATAACGGTTCGTGCAGTTCCTGGCTGGCTTGTGCCTTGCCACCGTGGCGTGAGCGGCGCGGCCGCACTTCCACGCACAGGCTTCCGTCGGCGCCTTCACCGGAAACTATTGCGGTTCCTACTGCAAGGCCGCGTATTTCAGAGTCCAGGGTTTCGTCGAAAGACTCCATTGAAGCGGATACTGCACGGATGTCGTTGGGGTTCGTCATTTTCAAGACCACTTGCGTGTTGCACTGGCTTAAGACGTTCTTGTCAACCCGCGCTGGACGTTGGGAGACTATGCAAAGGCCCAAGCCGAACTTGCGGCCCTCCGATGCTAAAGTGCGCACCACCCTTGAAGAAGCGACTTCGCCGAAACTGCGTTCGGGAGCAAAATTATGCGCTTCTTCAATAACCAGGAAAAACGGGGGAATGCGGGAGAACTTGCGGGCTTGAAATAAGTCGGTCAACAAACGCGCGACGACGGACTGCTGCGTTTCCAAAGACGCGCCCTTAAGGTTTATTACCGACGCTTGGCCTTCTTTCACCAACTCGTTCAACGGAGTCGGAGCTCCGAAGACGTCAGCGTCCACTAGTTCCTGCAACGCGCTTGCAATAGCCCACTTTGCACTGCCTTCTTGCGCTTCGACTTCGCGGACAACGTCGTCCAAGGAATAGCTGGACAACCTTTTTTTCAACGACTTGATTGCCTCGTACAAAACGCCCACCTGGCTGCTGTTGAGCTTGGAGGGAAGCAACGCCGCTATTTCCTGGGACTTGAGGTTGAAACCGTTGAGGAACAGCTTGTTTTCCCCGAATGCAACCGAGTACTCTACTGCGTTGGAATACGTTTTCGGAGATACGCCGAACTTCTGCATTGCGCGGCTGTCGCGTGGTTCGTCGTTAGGCTCGCGCAACGAAGCGTATTCGCCGTGCGGGTCTATTACCACTAGGGGGACTTTGCGTTCCAAAAGCTCTTCAAGCAAAACCGCGACGGTATACGATTTTCCACTGCCCGACTGGGCGAGCACCGCAAGGTGCTTGGTAGTAATCTTGTGCAAGTCCAGTTCGATTGGAAGGTCGGGATAGCCGTCAAGCAAACCAAGGTACAACCCGTTTTCGGGCTTGGATAATGCAAGCACGCGCTTGATGAACTTAGAGTCCGCTTTCCATAACACGGCTCCGGGTTTGAACGCGTTTTTGGGAATGCGCTTGACTCCTGCCGAATCCCGATAGCCAACAACGCGTACTTCCGCAATAGTCTCAAGTTCTTTAGAACCCTTGTTTTTCTCCTTGAAAACATTCTTTACCGCGCACAACACCAGGCCTTCGGGGTCGTGTTCGGAAATCACGTAGTCGCCACGCTTCAAGTAGGGGTCCAAAACCCTCATTTTGAACTCGAAAGAGTCCGCCCTGCCGATAATCTCTCCAACTGCCAAAACTAACAACCTTCTTCCGACTTGAATCCTTTAAAATGGGCTAATACAAAATAGGGTCGCAAGGAATTAAAAACGGCGCGTGGCGCGGTTCTCTTAAAGCAGTCCCGCCAATGCAGCCATTGCTTTTGCGGCTTTTTTGGGGTCGTTGAAGTCGGGAATGTTGTTGGCTTCCAAGTGGTTTATGGCTTCGGCGCTGAACTTGCCGCCCATGAAGACGGACACAATGGGTTTTTCAGGGTGTCTCTTCCGCGCAGCTATAAGCAGGGAAGCGTCGTCCATGGATTGCGTCATGGTCTGCAGCGTCTGCACTACTATCAGCCCGTGCACGTAAGACTCGTCCAAAAGCACTTCCACCGCCGCTTTGTAACGCTCGGCAAGCGCGTCACCAACCAAGTCCAACGGGTTTCTCCGCGAGTACGCGGAATGCATTTTGCCTGTCGCGTCCAATCGTGCAATCGTTTCCGGCTTAAGCGCAACGAGGTTAACGCCATACTGCGCGCAGTAATCGGCGCAAAGCACGCCTGCGCCCCCGCCGTTAGTGACTATTACTACTGCGTTCTCTTTGAGTGCAGGCTGTTCGGCCAGTGCTTTAGCCAAGTCGAACATTTCCTCTACCGAGTCGGCGCAAACCGCGCCCGATTGCTTCATTGCCGCTTCGAAAACCGCGTACGAACCCGCCATTGACCCGGTATGGGAAGCAACTGCAGCCAAGTCCGACGCCGCGCGTCCTGCTTTGAGAATTACGACCGGTTTTGTCTGGGTTGCATTCCGCACTGCGCGCATCAGCTTGCGCCCGTCTTCAACGCCTTCAACGTAAGCGGTTATCACTTTGGTAAACGGGTCTTGAGCCGCCCATTCTACAAACTCGGCAACGCCTGTTTCGGCCGCGTTACCCGCGCTCAGTATTGCGCTAAACGCGTACCTTTCTTTGATTGCCCAGTCTATTACGCTGTCGGCGAGTGCGCCGCTTTGAGTAATGAATGCAACGCTGCCTGCTGCAGGCGCACTGAACGCAAACGAAGCATTCAACGCAGCAGGCGGCCGCAGAAAACCAAGGCAATTAGGGCCTATTAACGTCATTCCCTTTTCGTTGCATACCCCAACCAGTTCGTCCTGCCTCTTTTTGCCTTCTTCACCGAGTTCGGCAAAACCTGCAGACAGTACTATTATTCCTTTAACCCCTTTTTCGCCGCACTCGCATGCAACAACGGACACGACGGAAGCAGGAACGCACACAATCGCCAAGTCCACCTGGCCCGAAATGTCTTTAATCGAAGCAAAGCACTTAAGGCCCAGTATCTCATCCGCCTTGGGATTAACCGGATATACTTTTCCTTTGAATGGCCTGCAAAAGCCGGATTCTTTGAAACAGCCGTTAACCAAGCTTTTCAAAACGCCTTGGCCGACCGACGCAGGGTCGCGGCTGGCGCCTATTACTGCAATCGACGACGGCGAAAGAACTTCATCAAGCGAATACTCAGTCATTTAAGCTCGTTCCTCCCCGCCTGCGTTAACCGAACCTACCATCTGCAGGAAATGCCTACTCAATTCGGGAAATTCTTTGCTTAGTAGATTCAATCGACGCACTGCATCCCCTGCTTCGGACTTGTTTTCCGGCAAGGCAATCTTGTGCAAAGCCTGTTCTGGCTTTGCCGCGCTTTCCCTTAACGCGCGGTCGAGTTTTACGCCAAGCAACCCCATTGCCGCTGCGTTGACGCGATGGCCGCCGACTAACACGGCACGTTCCGACTTAAACGAACGCAGGCCTACTCTCAAGCCCCAGTCCTTTTTTTCATTGGCTTCGCAAACCAAGTTACTGCTTGCATCCATGGTTACGCCATGCAAAAAAGCGTGGTCGGCCGCACCTGCGACAACAGCCAACACGGCCGCCAAGTGGGCGTCGCTCAGCCGGGCCGATTTGGGCGGAAAGCTGTTTTCACTCCGTTGTCCTGCGTGAATTTCCCTCGCATACGGCAACCACACTGGCTCCCTCTTTTCAGGCATGGGTCTTCACTCCTTCGATTATTATCCTCGCGTCCGCAACCCAGGCGCCGTGTTCATTAGAGATTACGGGGTTGAAGTCAAGCTCGGTTATCTGCGGGTTTTCCTCAAGCAAAACTGAAGTACGCACCAACAATTCCGCCAATGCTTTGGCGCTTGCTTTTCTTCCGCGGAAGCCTTCTTGCAAAAGGAAGGCGCTTGCTTTAGTCCCGTTCATCATCTTCAACGCTTCTGCGGCGTCCAAAGGCGTCACGCACAGTGCAACGTCTTTGTATAATTCGGTCATCACGCCGCCCAAGCCAAAAAGAATGGTTTGTCCAAAGCACGCGTCCTTCTTTCCTCCAATTATGAACTCGGTTCCAGAAAGCTGTTCTTGAAGGAGCATGCAGTCTATTTTCAAGCCTGTCCCGCGGCGTTGGAGTTCGTTGAATGCATTTACAAGCGATTGTTCGTCGCGCAAATTCAGCGCCACCAAGCCTTTTTCGGTCTTGTGACTGGAATCCGGGCTTGCGAGCTTGAGAACCCAGGGCTTGCGCAGTATCCGCGAGGCGTCAACGAGTTCCTGCAATTCGTTTGAAGAAAACCACTTGGGCGACTGGATTCCGTACTTGTCAAGCAGACGCGCAGTGTCCACGACGTTAAACAACATGAAGGAGATTAAGGACTACTTGCCTTAAATTCGTTGCAGGTACTGCAACTGCTTTTACGCCCATTTGCTAAAGGTATTAATACCCTCGAAAAACAATAGTTTTGAGCGCAGTTAAAGGCGCGTTTGGAGGAAGTTTGAGTTGAACAAGGTTTTCCTAATTGCACTCGTTTTGGCAGTTGCGCTCTGCAACGTAAACGCGCAACCCTATTGTTCTCCTGAAAATCCGTCCTGTTGCCGTTACCTCGAATACGCTATTGAACCAGTCAGCACCACGGTAGTAAGAGGCGCCACTGCGGATTACGCAATAGTACTTACCAATACCGCAATATATTCGCAGGTACTAAGGGCAAGCGCGCAGTGCGCCGAACTCTCGTGCGAATTCAGCGACTTGTCTTTTCCAACTACCCTAATGCCCGGCCAAAGTACGGCATTCCATTTGCTGGTGCACACTGCGGACGCCGAAACTATTCCGCGTTTTATTCCGCTCGAAATAAGAGGAGGCACGCTGGAACTGCCCTGCACTGAAAACGCTAACATGGAAGGAAACGCACTGGGCGTGAGTTTGAACGTAGTCCCGCCGATTGCCCCCGAATCCACTCCTATTACCGCAACGATATCGCCGTCAGTACAGCAAACGATTCTTCAAGAAGAAACCGCAGAATACGTTATTACCCTACACAACGGGTTTGCGGAAAAAACGTATGCAACCATTTCTTCAAGCGGCAACGCGTTTGCGGAAACCACTTTCCTTTCGGCGTCGCAAGTTGAACTCGCAGCCAACGAGACGAAAAACGTTTCCATCCGCGTAATCGCGCCGCCTGGAACCCCTGGAGAAACGTATTACTGGACTTTCCTAGTCCGAAGCAGCGCAGGCGACCAACTCAGCTTCCCAGTGGCGCTCCAGGTTTATGCCCCCCGCGCAGCCGTATCCCTGCTCGGAGGCCCGTATCCTTACGACTGCGTCGCAACCCGCGGCGGCGAGAGAAAAACAATTGAAATGGCGCTCCGTAACGACGGCGAGGCAACCTCGTCTTTTCTCGTATCGCTTGAAGCCACGTCAAGCGTGCACTCGATTGCCTCACTCGACAAGCAGCTAATTGAACTAAAACAAGGCGAGCAAACGCCGCTTACTCTATCCATAACGCCTTCGCGCGCAACAGTGCTCGACGATTATTCCGCAACACTGGTAGTAAAACGCGGCCAGTTCGAAATGCTACGGCGCAACATCTGCTTCAGCGTAAAAGGACTTAAGTCAATCGAAGTCCTCAAACCCGCTTCTTCAACCATATTACGCGGCCGCACCAACACAATCCCGTTCAAATTACGCAACATCGGAACCCTGTCTGAGGAAATAGCCTTCGAGTGGGATCCCCTGCAGGAAGCAGGTGAAATACTGGTGCAACCGTCTAAACTGACGTTGTCGCCAAGCGAGTCGGCAGACGCGCAACTGATAGTAACAGTCCCAATGGGAACGCAGTTAAACGACTTCGTAATTCCAATCCGATTGCACGCTGCAAAAAGCAATTACACGCTTGCGGCAAACTTCAACGTTTCAGTATACTCAAGCAACGCGTCTAACGAATCCCTGCTTTCAATAAGCCCATTGTATTACACTGCAGTCCAAGACGGAATGAAGATCGTGCACGTCGTCGTGTCCAACAACGGCGATGGACGCATGGAACAAACGCGGCTGGTAATAGAAGAAATTCCCGCTTCATGGTATTCTGTAGACTTCCCGCGCCCAATTGGCGCACGCGGACGCGCGCAATTCACGCTTACCCTAGTTCCGCCAACAGGCAGCACCGGCAAGCGGCCAATAAAGCTGTTTGTGTGGAGCGGACGCGAATCACTAAAACAGGACGCCGAACTTGAAGTAAAGCCGTTTCTAGACGAACTCGAAGTCCGTGAAACTGCACGCGCGGAAAAAGTCAGTAAGACGCAAGTAAGCGAACTGGAATTGACGCTGCACGTGACGAACACCGGAGACGACTTAATAGAAAACATTTCGCCAGTGCTCTTGGCCGACGACGTGCTTTCCTACAACTACGACGTACTGCCAAACCGCATTTCGCTTGCAGCAGGACAATCCGCAGACCTTAAAATGACCTTGCGGCCCAACCGCCAAACAGAAGCCCGTGCACTGCCAATCCAACTTGCAAGCGACGAAGGAAAAACCGAGCCGACTTACTTGCAAGTGCCTTCAATGACAGCCGCAGTAGTCGCCTCGCCACAACCGCCTTGGAAAGTAATCACCATAATCGCCTTGCTGGTAATAATCTTCGCGGTATACGCCTACGAAAAACGCGGGAAATGATTCAGGTGGAGAAAACCTTCTGAAATTAAAGCTACGATTTAAAAACGACTGGCACAAGAAAAAGCTAGATGGACAATAATTTTTACGGAGCCTTGTTTTTTTGCCTCTTTTTTAGCGCGGCGTTCGCGAATGCAACTCCTTACGTTATGCCTTCTTTTACTGCTATCGCAATAAACCCGGACCTTTATAGCGAAAAATACGCGGCTAACGGATTCATGCGCTACGCACCCGAGCTTTATGCAAACGGAAAATTCCTGTTGTACCCGTTTGTCACTTCGGTTAAAGACTAGGGAGTAAGGGGAACTTGCTCGGCTTTTGCCAGCGTGGCTGCAATTGAAATAATCTCGCTAAACCGCCCGGACTTGTCCGAACAAAACTATTGGTATTTTACTAAGGCCCGATACCGCCTTCCTGAAGTAGACGGAGCTGCAATAGGACTCGAGAGAGAATGGCCATACAACTCCGATTTTTGCCGCGAGTGGACCAGCCACCCCGATTGCAGTTACCTCGTAGGCAGTTATTACAGCCGACTGCTTGGCTTGCACATCCCCTGCACGCCTTCGGCCGAAGACCACCAAGGAGTCACCCTCAGGTTAAATGCATTAGGCAACTCTGTATTGGCGCCGTACTTTCTAATTGAAGACACTACAAAAGGACGCTGCGTAATCTCGGAAGGCTGGCTACTTGACACCGACTTTTCGTCAGATACACAACGCCGGAAGTTTCTGGCCGAGACACTAAACAAGCTCAAAAGACCAATTACCATGACCCTGCCCAGCGTAATAAGAGAAGAAAACGGCTTCGTGACCAACATGGAACCGGGCATAAGTACCAGCGCCGACTATCACCGCGTAGTATTAATCGGTTTTATTGAAGCCAAAGACGTTCCCGTAATCATAAAAAACGACTTGCGCTACGCAGGAAAGGATTACTTTATTGCAAAAAGCTCGGAAGGAAAAGAAAAGGGAGACCGCGGCTTTTACTACCTGCCTGCGAACTTGATGCTTGAAAAAATGAGTTCAGGCATACGAGTGTACTACTACGACCGCCATTCGGAGAGATACCGCGACTGCCCGTTTCGTGCTTTCAGCGGAGTAGCACCTGCAGACAAGATTACTTCCTCGATACCCCGACGGTAAACGGCTCAGAGTGCCGTTAGCGAACATTCTGCCTTTCTTTTTCGAAGTATGGAAAAGGAACGCTTTAAAACAGCTGCCTCCAAAATAGTGGTTAAGCGGGTTTTTCCGCGTTCCCTTCTAAAAAAAGGGCTTGTAGTCTAACGGTAAGACGCCGCCTTCGCAAGGCGGAGACTCCGGGTTCGATTCCCGGCGAGTCCATTCACACGTTCACTTCAATGTATTCTTTGAGTTCCTTGTCGGTCAGGCTACATCCCGCGCGTCGCATGGCCAACAAGGCCGCGTGGAAAGCCTGGTTTTCAAACTGCTTGTATTGCCTGAAAAAACCTTTTTCAGCGGCAACTGCAATCAACTCGACAGAACGAATTATTTTAACCCCAAAAGTTACCTCTTTGAAGCGAGCCAACGCTTTTTCGTCAACCTCCAACTCGCCTACTCTTTCTTCTTTAAGTATCTGCACCAGCTTCTGCGGGTTTTCCACCAGCAACCGAGTAGTTTTCTCGTCTATTGCAAGCGCAATTACGTCAAAAACCCAATAGGCCGCCAGGCACTGCGCCTCTCCTTCGTGCAGTAACGCAAGCGGCTTGTCATTAACCCTAACACAATTATTGACGGCAGCCATTACCTCTCTTGTCCTCTTTTTGAGCTCGAAAGCGGTTGCTTCTATCGCCACGCCGTCTTCAACAACCTTGCGCAAACGCACTGCACTAAACTCAAAACACGAAATTTTCAGCGGGTTTGCAATTATTTCCTGATAAACCGACGGCGGAACAATAAACAAAGCACGAGAATGGTGCTGAAAAAAATAAAGGCAGTCAATATTGCATGTTTCGGAAAGAGAAATCAACGAACTACTGTCCAACACCAAATTAACCATTTTGAAATCACTCGAAAATCCTTCTTGCAACTTCCAGCCTCTTGCGCACGTCCATTGACGGGTATTTTTCAGAAAGCCGAGTAACGCCAATGTACTCGGAAAGCTCCTGTTTTCCCGCGCCAGTAAGGTCGGCGGCCTTGCCCAACGAAGCCCCGTGCGCATACGCCTGGGCAGCGGCCTTGATGCCGCGCCTTTTCAACCACGCCGGTGACAAACCGGCCCAGCAAGTTACTCAACTCCGACACCGAAGACACCAACGAACGCAATTCCCCACACGCCTCGCCCGTCTTTCCCGCCCGTGCAGTTGCAGCCAACCCCGCCAATGCAGAAAACGATTCTTCTTCAAAATCCTTCCAGCGGCCGCTTGCACGCATATACGGCTTTTCCAAAAACTTTGCAAAAGAATAAGCGACTACCGAAACTTCCACCAAACACTTGGAATCGGTTGCAAACGCGTCGCCAGCAGCATCCGAACCCAATTGCTTCAAGCCAGGCACGTCATGCGAAGCAAAACGTTCACTCGGCTGGGCAGTACGCCTTGCAAGCAGCTCGTCAACCTTCGCAACAGAAGCAACCCCTTTTTCTTAAGCATTGTCGGCAATTAGTGCAAACCCGTTTTTTAATGCAACGCTTCAAAAACCAAAAAGGTAGTCGCGATTACTTCCGCGCGCGCAACTTTGCGAGTATTTCCTCACGGCCATGCCCCTTGCCTTCAAGCGCCCTTATTTCATCAAGAAGCGCTTTTCCCTCGCGCACTAACAGCCTTGTAACTCCGAGCCCGAATTTTTTTTGACTTTCTCTAATTCAGGCGGCTGTATACCCGCACGTTCAAGCTCCTTACCACGCTAAAGCAAAAGATAGTCCTTCACCGAAATTCCCTTCTGCCTCAACCACGCCTTCGTCTCTACAGCGTCCCTGAGCCTGATCCTGGCCAGTTCCGAAAACCCTTTTTCCGCTCCAGCCAAGCCTAAAACACCCTAAATACCGGAACAACGGTTCCAAAAGCTTTATATATACTAGTCACGACACTATCATGACACTTGCGTGATTGTGTCGCGCGCTTTTTTTGAAAGCGTAAAACACGATAGCGCGGGATTGTATTTAAAGGTGCTGGTCTGACGTTGCCCGATGAACAAAATGAATTTGCCGCCGTTGCCGGGGAGTTCAGGAAGTTCAGCGATGAGATGAAGAATCCCGTTGTTGTCGGCGCGTTGTTGCACCGTTTGAGTGAAGAAAGGAGTTCTTCGAACCTGGTGTTGAAGGAAATCAACGCCAAGCTCGACCGCCTCTTGGCGTTGGAAGCTAGGATCGGAGAGTTGGAAAAGAGGTTTGACTTAGGGTCAGTTGGCGCAGCTGGTGCGGAAGTGATGTTGCCTGAAGTGGATGAGAACATCGTTGCATTCGTGCGCAGCCAAAAAAGGGCTTGCGCGGAGGAAGTGCAGAGGCACTTCAATTACAGGGGAAGAAACGCGGCCTCCTCAAGGCTGAACCGATTGGTTCAATTGGGAGTACTGGCGAAGAACCAGGTTGGGAAAAAAATGTATTTCATTGCCCTCAATCCCCACTCGAGTGCAATGAAGTAAAAACGCAATGCGGAGCGCGCCGCCCGAAATAAGGGGAGTGGCGTGTTCGAGACAATTGCTTTGATAGGCTCCCTGCTGGGATCCTCCAAAGCCCACCGCCCTTAAGCAAGGAAAGGACCGCGTTTCCAACAAAGATTCAGGCAAGCGCTTTTAGGCAAATGGCGCTTGGCCGGTGTTACAAAGAGTCATGCTGATTTGTCGGCGGAACGGAGCCCACCTTCGTAGATGACGCCGCAGTTCAACCCACCTTGACGCCGTGCCCAACCCCACCGTTGGGCCGGCAGTCTTTCTTTTTTTGATCCGTTTTAGCGCAGCTTTTCTCCGAGTTTTTTCAACGCGGTTTGCCGCAGCTGCCTGACGCACTCGTAGCTAAGCTTGAGTGATTGGGCTATCTGACGGCAGCTTTCCTCGTCGTCTTCCAAGCCAAAGCTTCGCTGCACTATTTCAGCCAGGCGCGGATCTTCTTCTTTTAGTTCTTCTAGTGCAGCGCGCACTTTCTTGGCGTCAACTGTTTTTTCCGGTTCAGTTCCATCCGTGCCTTTAATAAAGTCGGCGAAAGTGCTTTTTTCCCTACCTGGAATTGGAAAGTCTAACGACATCACACGCCGAACTTTTCTTACGTTTTCAACTGTTTCGAACCTGCTTATTTGTTCGGCTGCTTCGCGTGAAAGCTGGCCGCCGCGTTTGGCTGCTTTTGCTTCGGCTTGACCTACTTGCGACTCTTTGACTCCCGCGTATACCGGAATGCGTATGGTGTCCGAACCGCTGTAAGTTCCTCCTGGTTCGCGTTGCATTGCATTCCTCATATACGAACCGGCGTAACTGATGAACTTGTTTCCTTTTAGTATTCTAAAACGCGGGATGGCCTGTAGCAGGCCTAAGCTGGCCAACTGTAACGCGTCGTCATAATGAAGCCTCTTGCCATGTTGGTTGACAATTAATAGTATAAATGGCTTGTTTGCGTTCAGCAGTTGTTCTGCGGCACGTTTGTCGCCTGCGCGCGCTGCCAACGCCAAGCGCTCGTTTTCACCTAACGCATTTCTTTCTTGTTCCATTAGGTCGCGCATTTTTTTGATTCCGCCGTGTTTCATCACCCAGTTTTCAAGTCCTTTTCCGGCTATGTGGGAATAACGCAAACGACTGCCTACTTCCGCTTCCTTGTCAAGCAATGCCAACGCTAGTTTTCTGGGGTCGTTAAATGGAGATTTGCGTTGTTCCGCTACTTGATTACGGCCGAGTTCCGCCAATTGTTCGTAATCCAAACCCGCGTCGTTTACTGCACCGGCCCACCCGCCTTCATTTCGGTAATAGTAGTTTGCAGCACTCCATAACTTGGAGTAGTTCTTGAATACCGCGTTTTGATGGAGAGGTTTTTTGGTCTCGTGCAAACGCAGTATTTCCGCGACTATACTTTCCTTGTTCCACTTGTTGGGAATATTCTTCAGCACGTGGGTTTGGTAGTCTATGCCAAGATTGCGTTCGGCGCTTGCGATTTCTACTGCGCGTTTCCATGTTCCTGCCCGAGGCGGAAAAAGTCGAGTGGAAGCAGACAACGCGCTGGACAGCGCCTTGTGACTGGGATTCAAGGGGGCCCCCGAACGCCAGCGTTCTTCAATCAAGTCTAGCAACGCTTCTCGCGTTAACTCCTGTTCGCCTCCCCGTCTGTGTGACGCCATCCACTTGCGCACGTGCTCGTCGTAATCTATTCCCGTTGCCTTGACTGCCTCGTTCCAGCTTCCGTGCAGGTTAATTCCTGCTTTGAAAAGTTTACGACGCTCGGGATCCGCAAGCATATTACCGTAGCTCAGGTTAGTCCCTTGCGCATCCAGTTTATTTATTTCAATGGATATTTTTTCAGGCGTCCAGTTAATGCGTCCGCGGACGCCTGCATCTTCGCCTTTTTTTCCGACTTCCGCAAGTGCGGCGCCAACCGCTTCCTTCCAGCCTTGTTCGAAAACGGTTTGGGCTCGCTTGTATAACCTAAGCGTTTCCCCTCCTTTTCTCACGTCAGTAGAGCGAAGCGGTTCTCCGCGCGCGTGCATTGCCTGGATTTCTTGAATTATTTCAGTGCGCCATTTTTCGTGCCGCTGACGCTTACGGACGTCGGAGGCCTCTTTCCTGATTTCCTGCCAGTCGAACCCGGCTGCTGCGAGCGCTTCCTTGTAACCTCCGTGCCCAAAGTGATGTTTTGCCTGCGAAATCAAGTTGTCTTTGTCCTGTTGAATCGAACGGAAGTCTATTCCCAATCCTTGCTTGCGACGTTCTAAGATGCGGTCAACTACTTTTTGTTGATATTTGTTAAGCGGTTTTTCAGACACGACGAATATTTAGCCATGATTATTAAATAGGTTGGCCTATCTTTATTGGAAGAGATTATTCAATGGCAAGTTTGGTTGAATTGTTGAAGGACGCGCCTACTTTGAAGGATGCGTTTAACAAGATGAAAGGAAGGATAATGCTGGTTGATTCGCTTCCGTGGTCTACGCGTTTCGAGGTTTTGGATAACAAGACGGACTATTTTATCGGAATGTGGCTGGGCAACACCGCGAAAAAAGAGTTCATGGCGCCTTACGGCGATTTGCGGTCGGTATTCAGCTTCAGTGAAGAAGATAGCAAGAAGTGAAGGGTTGCACGTGTACCGCATTGCTTTAATCGGAGGAGGAGGCGTTGGCAAGAGTTTGCTTACGTTCGCTTTTGCCAAGCACTTGCGGAAAAGGGGTTTGGATTGCGCTACTGTCAACTTGGATCCGGGCTGTAAGCATTTGAAGTACGCGCCTGCGTTTGACGTGCGTCCGTTCTATTCTTTGGATAAGGCAATGAAGCAGTTCAAGCTCGGCCCTAATGGCGCGCTCAAGAAGATTTACGAAAAAGCGGCTAGTGACAAACGGATGAGGGCAGCGCTCGATTCTTCGTTGGACGGCGCCGATGTTGCGTTGTTAGACACGGCCGGTTCGATGGAATTGTTTTTGCTTAAAGACGGCGCGGAGTTTCTCAAGCGGTTTGCAGACGCAGTGTTGTTTGTTACCGACGACCAGGCGGTTTCCAACGAAGACAATTTCCTGGTTCTGAAAACGATTAGCGCAGTGCAGACGCTTAAGTACTGCCTGCCTACGTGCACGGTCATCAACAAGAACGACTTGCTCGAAAAGGCGAAGAAAAAGGAGAAACAGAAAAGATTGACGCCTCAGAGGGGCGGCAGGGCGGCGGTAGTGGATAACCTACGGCGTTTGCTTGAGGAAATAGAGAGAAAGGAACGCCTTGTTTTTGTCAGTGCGCTTGAACGCAACGGTCTTGACGACTTAATGGATGCAGTTAACGAGTTGAAGTGCGAGTGCGGAGACCCGCGCTAGAGTTCCCTTGAGCCTGTTTTTATCCAGTTGCCTTTTAGTAGTGGCTTGGTCGCACGTATTTCAATGCCGTTACCGGTTATGCGAAAGTGCGTGGCTGCACGCAAGGACGACTTTTCAGGATGGTTGGGAGCCACGTGTTCAAGGGACAACCCCTGCATTCGACGGGCTAGCCGGTTTAGTTCATTTTGCGCGGCTACAGCAACCCCTTTGGGAGTGTCCGGCTTATACCCTCTCGAATGCGGATTAATTGGATTAGCCGTTATGCTTCGATAACGGGAGTAGTTCTCTTTGGCTTCGGGAGTCCGATGGTCTGCGTTGCGTCGCAAGCGCAGTACTTCTGCAACTAATATCTTCATTTCGGGAGCGAGGTGTTCGATTGGAATAAACCTGGAACGGGAGCCGGTTTGTTCTTCTTCGGGTTCTGGGTTGAACACTTCCTGCACTTCAAGAGGTTTGGCTATTTGCACGCGAGTGCGGTGGAAACCACAGGAAAGTTTTTGAGCTAGGTTGACGTCGTTGGTAAGCACTATGCTACCGTTGCGTTTTACGAAGGCACTGCTGAACAGAGTATAATCGTGTTCAGAAGCATGTTTCTCAGCAACTAGAGGATGGCCGGCGAGAACATGTTCGCCTATTGCTCGGAGGTGTCTTTCGTAATTCTTGTTCAAAGTAGGCACAAGGTAGAAACAAGCGAGGTTGCCTACCAGCCCCATTAGCGCAAACAGTTCTTTTACTTCGGGTTGAAGCAAGCCAGCAATGCCTAATCCGTTGATTGCGACAAATTCCGCGAGGACTGAGCCGCGACGGCGACGCCATTTTTTTATTTCGCTAACGTGTTTACGTATTTCGGGAGCGAGGTGATTAAACGGGATTTCGTGCCGGTCGCGTTCTCCTCTGGTCATTCCATACTCACCTTATTTCATCGTATTCTTCGCTTGCCCTGCCGTATAGTGCGTAGCGCAGTGAGTTTATTGCGTGGAAGAAAAAGAATTTTATAGTCCCCCATTTTTTTACGCGGCGCATGGAAACGTAGACTGGTGCGTTGCCTAAAAAGTAGAACTTGCCGAGTTTAGTCGCGCGCACTGCCAAATCAATGTCCTCGCAGGTAACTAGGCCCGCGTCGAAGCCGCCGAGCTTGAAGTAAGTTGACTTGCGGATTGAAAAGTTGGATCCCGGACCCGATGGGTGGTTTAACAACGCCATTACGCCCCAGTAAGGCACGAATAGCGCGCGCGTAAGTATTGTTTGGAAGATGCTGCCATCTAAAGGCAGTGCCGCGCCTTGTACGCCTATTACGTACGGATTGTCGTAGGGTTGCATTAGTTTGCGCAGCCAGTTTGGAGGCGCGTTTACGTCCGCGTCGGTGAATACTATTATCTCTGTTTTATTTGCCGCCTGCATTGCCCCCTCGTGCCTCACTGCCCCCACGCGGTGGGGCGCGGCTTTGGTTGCGTGGACTACTTTTACGCCGTGGGCTTTCGCGATTTTTACGGTTGAATCGGTGCTATTGTGGTCGGCTAGGATTATTTCCAGTTTTTTTTTGGGGTAGTCTTGTTGTAGCAACGAGTCCAACGTGGCCCCAAGATATTTTTCTTCGTTGTAGGCCGGAATTACTACCGTAATACCTGGAAGCTTGGCGTCGCCGGCTGTTTTTTGCATATTCATTTTCGGTTTCAACTCGGAATGCTTTTTATGCAGTTCGAGTAATAAAGGTTTACCAACGTGGAGGGAATTGAAATGGCGGGCGATGTTGCAATTATGCACGGTACTGCGTGCGAGAGCCAAGCGCGAAGGATTGCCGAGAGTGCCGGGCTGCCGATCATCAAAGCGGATGTCACGCGTTTTAAGAACGGCGAAGTAAGCGTGAAAAACGTTGGCGAAAGCGTGCGCGGCAAGCGTATTTTTCTAGTCCAGACCGGAGGCCGCGATGTCAACAACGAGTTGATAGAAACACTGGTGCTATTGGATGCGCTTAAGCGCGCAGGAGTAGGCAAAGCGGTTGCAGTGCTACCTCATTTTCCTTACGCTAGGCAAGACCACAAGGACGGCGAGCGCGAACCTATTAGCGCAGCGTTGGTTGCCTCGCTTTTAAAAAACGCGGGGGCGGACGAACTGGTTTCGGTTGACTTGCATTCTTCGGCGCTACCGGGTTTTTTTGAAGGCAATTTCGAGAACGTGCGCGCACTGCCTTTGTTCAGGGATTTTTTGAAACAATCGCTTGGAAGCAGTTTCAAAGACGTGGTAATAGTTTCGCCCGACTTCGGAGGACTCAAGAGAGTAGAAGCGCTTGCTAACCAAGAGAGTCTTGCCTACGGCGCGTTCAACAAGCATCGGCCGCGGCCGAGCGAAGCGCACGTTACAATGTACCTGGGGCCTGACGTACGCGGAAAGACGGTCGTCTTGCTTGACGACATGATTGACTCGGGTAGTTCGATGCTTCCACCGTCTTCAGCGCTGAAAGAAAAGGGCGCTAAGAAGGTGATTGCTTGCGCGACGCACGCCATTTTTTCGGGCAACGCTGTCGAAAAGCTTGAAGCTGCGCGGGATTTGGATGAAGTGATTGTCACCGACTCGGTTCCGGTTCAAGAAGGAGGCAAGATTAAGGTAATTGAGTTGGCTCATTTGCTTGGCAGAGTCGTAAACGCAATGAGTGAGGGGAAGTCGGTAAGCGCGCTAACAAGGCTTTGAAAACCCGGCCGTTTTAGTCGAAAGATAGGCCTTTATTTTTTCCACTAGACGCCTGACTTCTTTGAATACTGGCGTAGTAGCCGTGTTTTCTCTTGCGCAGTCAATTATCGACCTTACCGCCCGTATTTTCCTGCCGTTTGTCAGTAAACTCGGAAACAGACTTGGTTTTTCTCAGGGCGGCAATTACGAAAAACCCGGGAATAGGAACTGTCCAGTCTTGTTCAACGCGAAATAATTTGGTGGCGATTATCTACTGGCCTCTAAAATACGGCTTATCCGACACTCCATCACTTTCGGGTTTGATTTTTTAACAATACCAATAATTCGTTTCCTTCCTGTTTGGCAGCCACGTGGCTTGCGTCAATGTTTTGTTCAACCCAGTTAAGCCAGTGCCCGCCAATGAATTTTCTACCGCCCAACGAACGCATCGGCAGTGACAACAGTGTGAATGAAGCGCGCTGTTCTAACAAGCGCAGGAACGACGAGCCTGCACCGGGCCTTATTTTTTCCAGTACGGGCACTACGTTAAGCGCAAGGCAGAGGTTATAATGTTTGAAAGTCCACTTGCCCTGCGGGGAAAGCACGTCGTCTTGTTCAAAGTTGACTTGCGACGGAAACGAAGCATGCCATTGGCTTGAAACATCGAGTGCGTCGTAAGACTTTATTCGAAAGACTTCGGAGGCAATCGGATAAAAACGTGGAAATTCTCCGGCTCCGGCATCCAATACGCTTAATTCCTTTAAAGACAGGTTTTGAGAAAGAAATTGCCAGACCTCGCGCGCTTCTTTCTCGGTTCGCACGCCGGAGTACATCGAACTTATCTCGTGGAGCTTGCGCCGAGCTTCCTTTATTGGTTGGCGCTTTCGGGCAACCGACTGGGTTATTTCGCGGATGAATTCCTTTGAAAAGAAAGAGTATTTCTTGTTTTGCGCGACTTGCGCAACCAGTTCTTCCATTGAAACAGGTAAGTTAGCCATATTTTGGGGATTCACTTCCTTTTTTCAAGGGAGTCCAAGCAGTAAAAGGGAAAAAGGTTTTTTTTCACTTGTTGAGCTTGACTTGCACGAGTTTCGACCCGTCTTTAGTCATTGCCACGCCGACTAGGGTGTCTGCGTCACGGTAGACGTTCTGGTTGTGGGAAACCACTAGGAATTGCGAGTTCTTGCTGAGTTCTTTGAGCAACTGCGCGAGCTTGCGCGAGTTTTCGTGGTCCAATGCGGCGTCGGCTTCATCGAGGATGTATATTGAAAACGGGCTGTGGGACTGTATTGCGAAGATGAACATGAGGGCAATCAATGATTTTTCTCCGCCGCTCATCAACTCGAGGTATTTCACTTCCTTTCCTTCCAAGTTGGCTTCTATTGTGAGGCCGCCTTCAAAGGGATTCGTCTTGTTTTCGAGGAACAAGCTGCCGTTTCCGCGGAATACTTGGGAAAAGAGGCGCTTGAAGTTTTCGTTAACGAAATCAAAGGTCTGCATGAACGTATTGATTTTCTTGCCTTCTATCTCGTTTATCATTGAGATTACAGCCTCGCGTTCTTCAAACAATTGTTTAACCCGCTGTTTCTGTACTGCGAACTCCTGGGAACGAGTGCCGTATTCTTCCACTGCCCGCAGGTTAACTGCGCCCAGGGAGGTAATCTGTTCTTCAGCGCTCCGCGCGCGGGCCATTAGTTCGGGCTTCACTTCTTGTGAAAGCGCGTCTGCATTAGGAATTTCGATTCCCTCGTACTCCGCGTACTCCGCTTTTGAGTTGGCGAGGTTGGTTTCGATCCGGACTTTGTTTACGTTGAACTCGTTGTACTCGCGTTCGAAGCGCTCGCGTTTGAACTGAAGGTCTCCTTTCTGGTTGCCGAGTTTGGCAATATGCTTCTCGAGTGACTCGCGTTGTTCGTAGAGGTCTTTAAGCGCCCCGGTTACGGTTTTGAGCTCGGCTTGCTTCTCGCGTATTGCGCGCGTGTTTTCTTTAATCAACGCATCTGCTTCTTCGATTGCATTACGGGCAAGCACGTCCTCTTTTTCCGCTGTTTCCTGCTGGCTGCGTAGCGAATTGAATTGTTTTTCGTATACTGAATGCTGGGTTTGTAGCGACGCGAGTTGGTTTTGGAGTTCCGAAAGACGTATTTTGAGCTCGCCCAAGCGCTTTTCCTTTTCTTTAAGTGAAATTCCGTAATTCTTTTCCTTCTCGAAGTCTATCTTCTCTTTTTGTTCCAGCGCAAAAATATTTAGTTCCGAAAGCCTCTTTATCAATGCAGTGCGCTGTTCGTCACCGTCTGCACACTTGGCGTCAAGCTCTTTGACTTCCTTGCGCAGTCGCGCAATCGCAGAAGAAATGTTGGATTGTTTTTCCGAATCCCGTTTTTCCTCGTTTTCCACGTGCGCGGCCTCGATTTCAATTGCCTTCAGCCGCAGTTCGGCTTCTGCTTTTGACTTGCGCACGCCGCTCATTTTCTCCCGCAGGTCCTCCATTTCGTTCAAGACCGCCTTGCGGGATTCTTCAGCTGACTTGGCTTTCTTGTCCCACTCGTCCAACTCCGCTTTGACTTTAAGAACGTTAATGCGTTCAGACGCATTGCCTCCAGTCAACAGGCCTGAAGACTCGGCAATATCGCCGTCCATAGTCACGAAACGGATTTTGCCCACTAACGGCTCTGCAGGAGCAAGGGCTTTCATCAACACCGTGCTTCCAAAGGCATACTGGAATGCCCGCGCGTACTTCTCGTCGTATTCCACGAAGTCAATAAGGAAACCCAAGGCATTGGAACCGCCTTTCTTTCGAAGCTCGTCGTCTTCGGCATTGGGCTTGTGCCCGTGAATCTTGTCCAACGGAATGAACGAAACGCGGCCCAAACGGTTTTGCTTAAGGAATTCAACTGTTTTTGACGCGGTCCTAAACGAATCGACTACGACGTAGTTTGCGCGCGGCCCCATTGCAACCTGCACTGGAACAGCATACTTTGGGTCATAGGAACAAAGTTGTTCAAGCGTGCCGTAAATTCCCTTGTCCTTGGACTGCATTTCCAGCACTGCCTGTAGCGAACGGCTTACTTCGAATTCCCGGCCGTGCTTCAAACGGTTGGACAAGTCGTAAATCTTCTCTTTCGCGCGCAACAGCGTCTGTTCCCAAGACCTGATTTCCTCATTCAAGCGCTTTTCTTCTTTGAAGAGCTCGTCGCCGGAAGCCTCTGCATCTTTAAACTCTTTCTGGGCAAGCTTGCGCCGCTGAGCCAACTCTTCCTTCTTGCCCGAGTAATCCACGAAATCGCCTGCCTTCAGACGCTCCAGCTCGTCTTGCTTCATTCTAGCAGTTTCCCTAGAAACAGACACTTGCGCCTGCAACGCATTCAACTCGTCTTTGCAAGACTGCATGTCCCCGTTGGCCTTCTCAAAAGCCGTTCGGGCATCGTGAAACTGCTGTGAAAATGAATCCGAGTCCTTCAAAACCCGGTCGTACTTCGCTTTTTCCTCGTCGTAAATCTTCTGAACGGCCGCGACTTCCTCATGGCCTTCTTTCATCCTAGAGGTTGCGCCGGAAACCTCGTCGCCAGCACGCATCAACTCCAGCTTCAACTCGTGAGTCCGACTCTCGCTCTTTTGCAACTGTGCCTTCTTTTCTTCAATAAGCGTCTTAGCCTTTTCAATGGAAGTATGTAGTTCCTGGACTTCCCGTTCAAGAATCAATTGCTTTCCTTCCGAACGCTGCATTATAAGCGCGTGAATGCCTTCTTTCGCCTCGTGCTTTTCAGCAATTGACTGTTCCAACTCGACAATTGACTTGCGGGCTGCATCCGCCTTGTTCTGCGAATCAAGCATTGCGGCAAGCGCGGACTCGAACTCGCGAGACATCACCTTGATGTCAACTAGCAACAACGAAGCCCTGAATTCGTCCAATTGCTTCTTGAGCGAAATGTATTTTTGCGCGTCGTCCTTTTCCTTCTCCAGCGCCTTCAAGTAGCCCTCGCGTTCGCTCAATATCGCGTTTGCTTCCCGCAGGCGTTCCTGCACGGTCTCGAGTTCCCGAAATGCCTCGTTTTTCTTCTGTTCGTACTCGGAAACATTGGCGACGACGTCAATTAAAGTACGCCTATCGCGGGGATTCATTTCAACAATCCGCTGCACTTCTCCTTGCTTAATGATGTTCTGGGTCGACAATGCATTCTGGGCTAGGAACTCGGTTACAACATATTTCTTAGCCCGCTTTCCGTCAAGCATGTACTTGACTTTACCATCACGCCTTACTGCCCGCCTTATTTCGTGCTTTCCTTTTTCCGCATCTTCAAGCACCAACGAAACTTCGGCTATGCCGCTGCTTTGGAAAATGAGGTCGGAAATCTTTTTGACGCGCATGCTGCGTAAACTGTTTTCGCCAAAAGCAAACAACAACGAATCAATGGTGTTGGACTTTCCCGAGCCATTAGGCCCAACTATACAGTTGAATCCTTGGTTGAAGTTAAGGCTGGCGCTCTTGAAGGACTTGAAGTTCTTTAATGTCAGTTCTTTTACGAACACGTTGAATTCATACCCCTAGAACAAATAAAACCACTCGAATTAGAGGGAAAAAGTATAAAAACAGAAGGACGACGGGATATTGGAAGTTAATTCGAGCAGGCATGCAGAGTAATCCGGGCCAAAAGGAGAGTTGACAGAGAGAGATTGGCAAAAAGACGCGAAACAGGGGGCTTTTCCCCCTGTCTTGCGTTTTTACCCTATTATAGCCGGATTGGCTTTCTTGGGGTTGATGAACAGTGTTGCGCCTTTTGGCACGTCTTTTTCAATGGCCACTGAAATGTAGGCCCCGTATTTTCCTTGTTTTTTCCATGCGCTTCCGGCATATCCGTCTGCGCCGGCTTGCCTTACTGTAAACTGCGGTTTTTCACCTTTTGATTCTGCAGCAACTTCGGCCGCGTTTTCTACAATCATTTCTTCCATTTTTCCTTCACCCACCTTCTATTTCTTTTTTATTCCGGCGGCTGCAGCACTATTCGCCGCAGTCCCGTAAACACCACTTTCATTGAAACCAGTCTCCTCTTTGTTATTCTTTCAACCCGCGTTTACCCGCCGGTTTTTTCTTCTCTTTTTTTGCCTCGCCGCATTTGCCTTAAAGCGCGGAGTAGGGGGTTAACCCCCCTTTCCCCACGCCACTAATCCTGTTCCTAAGCAAGGATCGGCGCTGCTTCCACATGAATTCACTTATTTAGTGCCCTCTCCTCTTTGCGTCTCTTTCCCCTTTTCTCCAACCTCGATTTACTCTCCGTGTTTCGACTTCCCGCCTGCATTGTATTCCACTTTTCTCCAAACGTTAACTGACCGCCTGTGTTTCGGTTCCGCTGGTAGTAATGAAGAGCAAGAGCTTGGCCTGTCTTGCCTTTCTTGCAAGCGCCGGTCTCCCGCTGACTGCGCGCATCTCGATTTCTTCTTCAACCGCGTTTCCCATTGCAATCGCCTTAGAAAACTATTGCGGGAAGCGTGAGGGCGATTGGCATTGGCTGGGTGCATTCTGCAACTATTCTCTTTCCAACGCGGGCAACATTAACCACTTCAATGCGGGCACTGTTTGCAATCTTTTCAAAGTCTTCGTAAGACAATTTTGAAACGTCGATTTTCATTCTACAACACCTCTCTTTTGAGCCGTTTCCGGCGCAAACTCTTTTGCTTTGCGCAGCGTATTTAAACAAAAACTCACCCTACAGCTTTCCAGTGGACCCCCTGATGCCAGTGGGTAAATTAGAGAATTAAGGCGTAAAACGGCTTAAACGGGATAAATAGAGGTTTGCCACTGGGTTGCCGTTGGGAGTCGTTAGGGGTATTTGACTATTGACTCCAGGGCCCGGGCCAGCGTACGGGCACGGAGTTCGTCTTCGTATGATATGCGTATCCTGCAGTTTGCCTTATCGCCTGACTTTTGGGGAATGAATTTGATTATCACCATCGGGGCCTTGCTGAATAGCACGTATGGAAAGGATAGTTTGAAGCGTTTTGTGAGGCTTGACAACAAGGCTTTTTCGAACCCGAGGGTGAAAAACGCTGCTACGCCTAGGTAAGTTATGGGCAGGTTTTTTTCAACGAAAATGCGCAAAATACGGGCGCGGGCGGCTTCCACTCTTAGAGGAGAATCTATTTCCACTTTCGGGAAGCTGTCGAACGAATATTCCAATATTACTAAGAGCCCGAACAAAATTGCCTTGAATATCAAAAAAGGTAGTATTGCTATCAAAAGCAGGTAGATTACATGCAGGGGGTAATCTGGTGAAATCCAGTTCAACACTTCGGCAACCGCAGACAATACCACGCCGACAGCGGCAAGACCCAAGACTATTTCGGTTTGCTTTTCAGTGTAGAAAAGCACTTGCCTGAAGACCAGCGGAACCATTGACATAATTGCACTTTAGCGCGCGGCGCAATAAATATCCCCACCTCAAGGGGTGGGGTATTCCGTTAGAACTCGGTTAGTTTGAATTGTTGGCAGCCTTCTTTTTCTTCCGGGAAACCCTGCTTCTCGACGTAATTTTTGATAATGTCAACGGTAACGCCTTCTCCGACTGTGCCAACGTATCCGCCGTCGCTCCAGAACTCTCCGCCCCACAACAGTTCCTTGGTTTCCGGAAACTTGG
>MNVG01000007.1:162-80927 GCA_001871495.1 Candidatus Micrarchaeota archaeon CG1_02_51_15 | reverse complement strand
CGTAAAAAAACTTTGCCTGAAATGGGGTGGCAGTTTCAAGGCGGTTTACCTCGAAGACTGGGTTGGTTTTATCAAGCGGTTCAAGAAGCGCGGGGGAAGGGTAGTTCATTTGACTATGTACGGCGAGCCGTTTGATGCGGTTACGAAAAAGGTGGTGGACGAAAAAAGTCTGTTGATAATAGTGGGGGCGGAGAAGGTTCCGCGCGAGGCGTATGCGGAAGCTACGTTTAACGCGTGCGTAGGCTGCCAACCGCATTCCGAGGTTGCCGCCCTTGCTGTTTTCCTTTATGAATTGTTCGGACGGGAAAAATTGTTCCGCAACTTCGCAGGATGGAAACGAAAGGTAATTCCGAATGCACGGAGGAAGGTAGTTATAAATAACTGTCGCTGATTAATAGGAATATGGCAAAACCCGTCAGTCGCAGCAAAACAAGTTTTTCGAAAAAAAGCAAGCCACGCAAGGGTTGTGCCAAGCCTGAAACCGTTTCTACCCCCGTCGTTAATACGGGCAAGCGCGATGAATTGCTTAAGTGCCTGAGCCCGTTTGTCAAGGAAATTTCTGGAGAAAAGGGAGTGACCATACTCGAGTGTGTCGGAGAAGGCATTACCGATGAACAGATTGAGGAAAAAACCAGCCTTAAAATTGCCGAGATACGCTCGTTGTTGAACCACTTGCACAGCTACGGCGTAGTAGAGTACACCCGGGAAAAGAACATGACGAGCGGCTGGTTTACTTACACTTGGAAGGTTAATGTGGATAGGGCACTGCAGAATTTTCTTAACATGAAACAAAAAGAATACGCCGAATTGCGCGAGGAGTACGCGTGCGCGGAGAACGCGTTCATTTTCGGCTGCAGGAACAAGTGCGCAAAGATTGCTTTTGATTCTGCGATGGAAAGCAAGTTCAGGTGCCCTGACTGCAACGGCATGCTTAAGGAAATCAATGTTTCGGAAGAGTTGGCTGTTTTAGACCAGAAGATTACTGTTTTAAAGAGTATTACTTCGAATTACAACGGCGGGGCGGCAACAACCGAAACAAGTGGGGGAATACTGGCGTCGCAGGCGTTGTTAAAGCCGTTGTTGGGAAACCGTAAGACTAAACCAAAAACGGCTCAGCAGGGGTCGCGGTTGCCTGCACAGCCGAAATCCTTTGCTTACAAAAGACTTTAATTAGAGCGCTTACAAAAACTATTTGTTCGCTCCTGTTTACAGCGAGGTAACATTTGGTCTTTCGCAGTGCGTAAGATTTTTTGCTTCATGGGTAGCCAGGAGTGCCCGCTGGGCTCATAACCCGGAGACCGGTGGTTCAAATCCACCCCTCGCTATTTTTTACTTTTTGCCCTAAAGCAGATGTTTTTCGGCGAACCCGAATTTTTGGGAAAAGTCCTCGAACTTAAAGACCGAAACCAACGCGGCACCCAGTGCGGCTACGAAAACGAGGTTGTAACATACTGCCTGCCACTCGCCGAGAAACGAGAGCCCGCCTTCGGAAACGATTTCAATTATTTTATACGCGACCAGAAAGAGTAGGGCGAACCAAACCCATTTTACAACGCGTTTAAACTCGTTATCTCCTGCAAACCGACGGTAAGCCCGCGACGCTACGTAGGCAAGCACTATTTCCGTAAAAGACTATCGGTACGCTGATTATTGTTCGGACGAGTTTGGGTTCCATCGGTATTCCCTTCGGAATATGCCTGGAAGGGGTTTAATACTCTTTGTTCTTTTTTAACGTATGAAACGCGTTTTGGTTGTTCTAGATGGATTGGGGGACTTGCCAAACAAGGCACTGCAGGGCAAGACACCATTGGAAGCTGCATTTACCCCTTTTATGGATTCATTGGCACGGGAAGGAAGAACGGGTTTGCTGCGTATTGCAGGCAGTGTTGCCCCTGAGTCGGACGTGGGCGTTTTTTCAGTGCTTGGCTTCAATCCGTTCGAATACCATGTCGGCCGAGGCGCGCTTGAAGCATATGGAATAAACGCGGGTTTCAAAAACGGAATGCTGGGTTTGCGCGCCAACTTCGCGACGTCGGAAGAAGACGGAGTCAAACTGGTTGACCGCCGCGTGGGACGAAACCTTTCAAGCCCAGAGGCAAAAAAACTTGAAAGGGAGTTGAACTCCAAAGTACGGCTTGCAAACGCTTCTTTTATTTTCAAAGCGACGTTAGGGCACAGAGGCGTTCTTTTAATCAAGTCACGCAAACGGCTTTCAGCAAAAATTTCTAACACCGACCCCGCTTACGAAATAAAGCAAGGTTTAGGTAGTGCTAAAAGCGTTTTCGAAATGCGTTTACTGCACAGTAGGCCGTTGGAAAAAACAGAGGCAGCACAACGTGCGGCCGACGTGGTGAACGAGTTTACGGCAAAGGCGCAGGGTGTACTTGAAAAAAGCAAGGTAAATTCTGCACGGAAGAAAGAAGGAAAGCTCGTGGCTAACGCGGTGTTGTTCCGAGACGCGGAAACGGAAATACGGGCTCCGCCGCGGGTTTACGGCTTTAACAAGTGGGCTGTTTTAGCGGACATGCCTCTTGAAATTGGAATAGGCAAGTTGCTTGGCATGAAAGTGGTTCGCATACCTTTACCTACGTTCAGTGCAGCTGATTACCGCAAACGGGCAGAGAAAACTATTGCGGTTCTTAAAAAATTCGGCGGAGTTTACGTCCACATTAAGGGACCGGACTTGTTTGGCCATGATGGAGACGCGGTTGGCAAGAAAAAAAGCGTTGAAGATATAGACCGGTTTTTCTTCGGACCGTTATTGAAAAAACTTGAGTTGGACGACGCGCGTATTGCGGTAACTGCCGACCACTCAACTCCCTGCGAGTTAAAGGCGCATTCTGCGGATCCCGTACCTTTCTTGATTATGGGAAAAGGCATTGCGGCAAAGGGAAGTAGTAAGTTCGGAGAATGCGACTGCCGTAAAGGCGGAATCAAGCCAGCAAAAACGTTAATGGCCGAACTTTTTTCTTAACGTGATTCCGGCAAATGCGACGCGACCACCTAACTCTGATTCGATTCCTAGCAGGCGGTTGTATTTGGCACAGCGTTCGCTTCTTGCAACCGAACCGAATTTCACCTGTCCTGCTCCGAGCCCGACTGCCAAATCGGCTATAAACGCGTCTTCTGTTTCTCCAGAGCGGTGCGAAACCATTACTTGCCAGTCGGCTGAAAAAGAAATCAGTGCAGCGTCTATTGCTTCCGAAAGAGTGCCTATTTGGTTGACCTTGAGCAATAACGCGTTTGCAGCTCCTTCTTCAATTGCTTTAATGATCCGAGCTGGGTTTGTAGTAAGCAAGTCATCGCCTACTAGTTGAGTGTTGCGGCCCAGCGTAAGAGTTAGTTCCTTCCAGCCGAGCCAGTCATCTTCGGCCAAGCCGTCTTCTATTGAAACCACTTTATAATCGGAAACTAATTTGCAATAATAGTCAATCAGACGGTTTGACGAAAGCTTTCGTCGGCCCAGACAATACCATCCGTCGTGGTGGAACTCGGACGCGGCACAATCCAAGGCCAAACCCATTTTTTTAGAATATCCCGCTTCATCTATTGCAGTTGTGAGTAATGCAAGCCTGTCTTCGGGTTGTTTAAACGACGGGGCAAACCCGCCTTCGTCGGCAACTAGCGCCCCACGGTATCCAAATCGGCTATAAACCTTTTTTTTCAAATTTGTAAAAACGTCTGACGCAGCCCAAAGCGCTTCGGAAAAGCTCTTGAAGCCAAAAGGAACTATCATGTGCTCTTGAAAGTCGTTTTCGGTACCGGCGTGCTTTCCCCCGTTTATAAAATTAAGAAACGGAACTGGAAGCACGGGCTTGCGCATTGAAAGAGCAGACAGGTGTGCGTGCAAAGAAAGCCCTGACGCAGCAGCGCCTGCACGCGCAGCCGCAAGGCTTACTGCAAGCATGCTGTTTGCGCCTAACTTTGCTTTGTTTGGAGTTGAATCAAGTGAAAATAGCACTTCGTCTATTTTTCTTTGGTCAGTACAGTCTGCTCCGTTTACTTTTTTTGAAATTATATTGTTTATGTTTGAAACCGCTTTGTTGACCCCTGCTCCGCCTAAACGGGAGCCCCCGTCGCGCAGTTCAACGGCTTCATGCGAACCGGTTGACGCTCCGCTTGGAACACACGCGGAAAATACACCGCCGTCGGTACTTATCTCAGCATAAATAGTTGGCTTGCCTCTTGAGTCCAATATTGGCCGTGCAGATACTTTTTTTATTTTCGCGCCCTTTTTTCCCACGCCCCCCTGTCTTCCGCTAATACCTTTGTTTTGCAGCCACATGTTCAATCACAAACTTAACTTGGTTTCACTAGTTAAATATTTAGGTGAAGTAGGAAAGTAAGTTTAACCTGTTTAGTTAGTAGAAGAGTAAGAATAAAGAAAATAAAGAGAATAAAGAAACACAGTTAATATAATTGATGATAATAATTGAATAACTTAAGGATTGTGGTATTAGCTTTCAATTAGTGGTTTAATTTAGTTATATTAGTATAAACAGTTTAAGAGTTAGTGAATAGTATGGTTACTTCAGTTAAACCCACAGTTGAATCTGACGCTGCACGCCCCTTCGATTCAGAGGCAATTGCTTTGCAAGACGGTGTCGAAAAAACAGCGAATAGTGGAACTGAGGGGGGTGTGGCTGGTAGGGTAAAACGCAGTGGCCGCACGCGCGAGCACTATATTCAGCAAAAAAATCAATGTTTTGTTTATTTTAGGTTGAATAAAGGGGATTCCGTAAAAATAGAGTCAGCGCAGTTTACCTTATATGATTTTATCAACAATTCGTTCGCGTTTTCTTCTACCAAAAAACAGCTGACTGTGGCAGTTCTCGATGCGTTGAAAGGGCAGCCGTTGTCTTTCAATGAATTGGTAGTCAAGCTTAATGCCAAGAAAAGCACGCTTTACTTGTTATGTCTTGCTCTTCAGAATTCGGGTTTGATTAGTTTGGAAGGTGGAAAAGGGGGAAAGTACGTTTTGAGTGGGGACTTTGGGAAGGTGTTGAAAAAACATTCCGATTGGTGGCAGGCTTGGATGGGGAGATGAACTTTTAAATAACTTGTTCGTCTTATCAAAGTCGGGTTTTTATTAAAAAAAAGCGGGAAGTGAAAAAATGGCTATTTTTGACTTATTTGGGAAAAAAGAGGTTCCGGGAGAAGGACTGTATGTTATTTACACCTCGTTGCACCCGTTTAGGTTATATTCTCACAAAAGCGACTTCGTTGAACTCGAGGTTTCGCTGCAAAACGTTTATTCCGCAGAACTGCTTACCTCGTTAGTGGTCGTAGTTCCCAAAGGGATTGGTTTCGAGCAAAGCGTTCTTTCCCAACAGCGGGAAATAAGGGTAGGCCAAATGAAACCGGGGGAGGAAAAAAGGTTTAAGATTCCAATTTGGGCGTCGCAACGCACTGACCGCGGGGCGTATGTATTACGGGTTTACGCGGTTTCGCATTATCATGATTACGGTCACGTATTGAACGAGGCAAAGAAGGAAGTGCGTTTGAGAGTGGAATAACGCGTTTAAAGGAGTGGCTTTTAAAAATACTGAACTGCTAATAAAACGCATTAGCGATTCTATAGAAAGGTGATTTAAAAATGACGATAAAGGTTTCGCAATTAATGGGAATGGACGTTTACACTGATACTGCTGTTTACGTTGGCAAGGTTTACGACGTAATAATCGACCTCCAAGAAGGAAAGGTTGTTAGATTAACGCTTGAACCCATCCGTGCGACTAGCAAGGAGGATGCGAAACGTATTTTCCGTGAAAAGACGATCCTTTACAAGAGCGTCAAGGCCGTTGAAAAGATAATAATTGTTTCCGCGACCCAGCCGGTCGAAGAACCTCTTGCGCCGGAGCCTGCGCCGGAAGCGAACAAAGCGGTTCCCTACTCTTATCGCTACCGCCGCAAATAACGATTAATAACGCAAAAAGGGGGTTTTAACCCCTCTGTTTTATAACCGCCAGCGTATGCAATTATTCGGTGGTTTGT
Source organism: Candidatus Micrarchaeota archaeon CG1_02_51_15 (assembly GCA_001871495.1). Lineage (GTDB taxonomy): Archaea > Micrarchaeota > Micrarchaeia > Norongarragalinales > UBA8480 > UBA8480. The sequence continues at coordinate 74,933 of MNVG01000007.1, read as the reverse complement.
TGAAATACGCGTGTGAAAATTGCAACACTGTTTTTTACGGGGACGACCTTGCGCAGTGTCCGCGTTGCAGCAGCAAAAAAATAAGCATGTTATTGGAAAAGAAGGAAGCAGCTTCCGACGGAACGCCTTACGTAAAACACGAGGAAGGAGCGTGTTTCAAGTGTGGGGGCAAAGACTTTGAATATATTTGGCGTCGCAGGGAAAAAGTATGCAAGAAATGCGGCGAAATAATGCCTGCGCGCAGAAACCGTTAAGAAAATAATGCCGTCCTTTTAGCGGCGGTTTCTTTTAATTTTTGTTTTTTTGGCTTTTTTCTTCGTCTCCGCAATCGGTTTTAAAGTAATTTTTGGTTTTACCACCAATTCCGGCTTTAAGACTACATTGTTAGAAGCGGGCCGCGGTTTCTTTGCAGGCTTGGCTGGTTTTTGTCGTGCTTTATTTTTCGGACGCAGTACCGCCGTCTTTATGGTGTTGAATTCCTTCTGCCGTTGTACTGACGTCTTCTGAATGAGAGTGCCCAGCCTTTTTTCCAAAACCACCAGCCTGGTTATCAGTTGAGTTCGCGTTTTTTCACTGCTGGCAATCTTCCTTCCCAAGTCGTAGCGAGCTTTTTTTGCAATGCCTTGAGCTTGGGCGGCGGTTTCCCGGTATTTTTCCGTTTCCAACTTCAGTTTGTTTGCTTCCTTTTCGTGCGTAACTGTTAGTTTTTCGAGTTCGCGTTTTAAGCTGGCTTCCGTTTCAGCGTATTCTTTTTGCAAACGGGTTATTTCCGCATCCTTGTCTTCGCGTAGTTGTAGCAGCATTTCGCGCGCTGACTCCAACCTAAGCCGTTCTTCTGTGAGTTCTTCAGTTACCGCTCGCTTGTTTTCTTCCACTTTCGAGTTTGCTTTTGCGCGTTCCTCTTCTATTACTTGCTTGGCTTCGGCAAGCGCGCGATCCAACTCGCTTCGCGGCAGATAACCCCAGCCTTTAAACAAACCTTCGAACAACGCCATTTTACAAACCCCGCATTATCAAAAAAACCACGGAAACAACCGCGTTTATGCTCCAATAATAGTTTACTTCTTTAAAAAATCACTGTTTTTCCAATCCCAAGAATCCTTTTAACCTCCCTATAAAACCGGCCCTCATTTCTTCCTGCCCTGATGGAAAGTATTCAATAACAACTTCGTAGTCCGGCTCGCTTGGAGGACGGGCTTCAGTAGTCGTGTTTTCCTTCAATTCCAGCAATTTAGGCCCCTTCATTTAACTACCCCACAATCCGTGGTTTCCTAAACGCAGGCGGTTCGGCAAAATTCAACGCGTTCGGATTAGCCTCAAAATAATCTGCTGCCTCGTGATTCAACGGACTGGCCGGGTTAGGGTTTTCGAGCAGTTGCTTCAAAGCATCAACCACTTGCTTGACCGTCTGACCCTCTGCCCACTGGTTTATCAATTTAATGCAAACCTTTCCGTCTTCTGAACGGATGTTGGGATGAAAAATAGGCGAAAGCCAAGTGACTTCTATTCCGCCGGCGTACGGAAATTCCCGTTTAAGCAAAACCCGAACCAAATGAGTTCCACGCTTGCTCACGGTTCCCCCTTCCTTTGAAAGCCCGGGTCCGTTTAACACTATTTCATAAACCGTTTTGTCTGCAGAACAGGAAAAACTTCCGGAATTGCTTTCGCTCATTAAAACAAGCTCGCTTTCGAGCCTGCGTTTCCAAATGGCTTCAGGCAACCACGGCAAATAAAACCCCTCAGCCCCCGGTGGGGTCAGGCATAAGCAGCAACTGTGCGTCTTCTTTTATTCCCGCGTCCGCCAGCGAAATTCCCGGATCCAAAATCTTGTTTTCCGAAGTTGCAAGTACAAAACGGTCTTTCAACTGTAGGCTTTCAGCCAGAACCTCTAACACCGAATTGACCGTAAAAGAAGACTCTACTGCCAACTTAACCTCTTTTCCCGAAGTGGTGTGAACCACTGTAATAGTAAATTCATCCAAACCTTAAAGCACCTCCGTACTTCCTCAACGCTTTAATAATTCCAGTTCTATATAAGTGCACAACACATAAAAGAGTTGATGACAATGGAACCCTCCCAGCCCCCTGAAAAAAGCAAGCCGCGCGTACTATCCGTAACCGTACCCAAACCCCCCTCAATTACCTCGCCGTCCGTCCCTCAAAACGAACCAACACATGCCGCGGTTCAAACCTCTTCATTGCCCCAACCGCCGGCTCCGCCTGCAATTCCAACGCCTCCTTTAATACAACCCCGCAAAAACGAAGAAAATCCGCTGGTCAAAGCAATGCAGGAAGAAGCACTCCGCGATATAAACTCTCCCTCGCCAACCCCGCCTCCTACTCCTCGTGTAATACAATCACAACCAATTCCGGCAACAACCTCCCGTAGACAAATGCCGTCGATTGCAGAACGACTCTCAGGTGCAGAACTCAGGGAAAAAATAGACGCGGACCAAAACCGTAGGCAACAAAGCCTTTCCAACCGGATAACAGAGTTTTTCGGAAACCTGTTCAAACCCAAACCAAAAGGACCCGGAGGCCTCACGGATGCATGAAGTTTACCTCCACCACAATGCTCTGCAAAAAGCCGAAAAACACTTCCTGAAACAAGCGGAAAGCCGACTCGAAGCAATGGGGTTGCTAAGCGGCCAAATACTTTCCTGGAAAGGGCAGGCCTACACGGTGGTTAATGACTATCTTACTTCCGAAAACAACGCAACCTCTGTTTCAGTACGCTTTACTCGCCAAGCCTTCTCCGAACTCGCCAAACAATATCACTCAAGCCCGCGTCAAATAATCATAGGCTGGATGCACTCCCACCCGGGATACGGCTGCTTTCTTTCGAGCACCGACCTCGCAACCCAAGCAAAATACTTTACTGAACCATTCCACGTCGCACTCGTTGCAGACCCGCTGAAAAAAGAAAAAGGAAGAATGTTATTACGGGCTTTCAAGACAACCGGTCCCGATTCCTATAGGGAGACTTCTTACGCCGTAATACAAAAAAAGTGACTTGCGCATGCCTGTAAAACTCGAGCGCTTCGACAAAAAAATACTTCAACTACTTGAAGAAAAAGGAGAACAACCCCTTGCCGACCTCCAAGCCCAGTTTAAAATCGCGCCCCAAGATTTTCAAAAACGCGTCAAAACGCTCTCAAAACAAAATTATTTGCGCCTAACCAGCGAAGATAATCCGATTGCCCAACTCGGAATAAAAGGCTACAACGCACTGGAAAAAAAAGCCAAGAAAACCACAAAACCCCTTGCCGTGCAGTCTACTTCAAATGAAACACAACCCATTACACAAACAACCGACAATCCACCCGAACTACAAAACCGGCCGGAAAAACCATTGATCGAAGCACACCCCTTTGAAATTCCGGAAACCGCACGCGCAACCGTCCAACAGAAAACCGAGTACAACCCCTTGATTCACGGCCCGCTGAAACTACTTACTGAAAAAACATGGCCTGCAAAGCAAAACACTTTAATTTCAACTGCAGTTCAAGATCCAGCGTTGCAAAAAACCGACGACCGACTGCCTTCGGCTGCGCAAAAACTCAACCTCCAATGGCAAAAAGAACACGAGACCTGCGAGCTCTGCAAAGCCGACTTCAAAATATCGCTTAAACCCGAAGAAAACAATCCGGTTTACGGCCACTGCTTCTGCGGCGCAGCCTACCACAAAGATTGTTACGAAACCCTTGCTCAAAACAAAAGCCCATGTGCCCGCTGCGGCCGCCAAATAGAAATCAAAACCGACCCCCAAACGCGCGAAGCCCTAAAACAAATAAAAAACCTTTTCGACTAACAAACACAAAGACTAAAATAAGGCGCGCGTATTCGAAACTCCTGATGAAAAAACCTGCGGAATCACCGCGTTCCCAAATTAGCTTATCGCGTTTCCACTCTAGGCTTCCTGAATTGGTTGCCGAACCCGAATCCGCAGCCGGATTATCAACAGCACTAAAGCAAATAACTTCAAGATACCCTCTTACCCGCACCAAAGCAGTTGCCGCTAGAATAGCAAGCCACTTGCAAACCGGCGCGCGCGCCTGAGCTGTTATCAAACCTGCCTTCTTTAGTAACCCATTCATTACAACCAGTGGTTCTAGTTAATACACTGTTTGAACTGCATTCCAAACTGACTCCGGGAAGCAGAATGGAAGTTTTTTCCGCCTTGGCCGATTACGGCAAAGAAAGAGACCCCGAAAAAGCAGCAGTAATCATAAACGCCTTGTTGGCCGGAAACGGAATTGTAGCAAAACACCCTGGAATATGTACTAAACTCATTTGTGCAACCGAACCCCGGTCTCGGTTTGAAACCCAAGAACTGCCTCACTTGCTTGCCGCGCTTGACTCCCTTTCCAAACATCCTGCAGTAGGCCCCGAAAACTTCGAGAGAGCCGCCGAAATGGCTATCAAACAAGCAAAAGAAGGACACTCAGTATCCCCATTCCTACGGACAGTAGTGGGCGTTGCAACAAACTCCGGAAGAAACCTCGTTCCTAACGGAACCTATCGCAGAAACCCGTTAGAACAACAGCAACAAACCGTTTCGAATTTCCTTTCAAGGCGCGAACGCCAATCAAAAACTTCAAAAAACTAGTGCAAGTGGATCGGGCAATCCTTTCGCAGTGGAACGCCGTAAACGCTTGACTGGCCGGTCATTCCGTTGAAAAAAAAGTATTTTCCCGCCAACGACTCGTTTTCCAAACCATGCGCGATTTTTACAAACTCATTGACTTGCACTGCAGCAACCAAGCTGGTTGTAGTTGCCAAAGCAGGCATTTTAGAGTCAATCCAGTCGACAACGTCGCCCACGCAATTATACTTCTTCCATAATAGGCCGTAATCCTTTTTTGAAAGACCACACTCGAAACAAGGACCCGGCGAACGCACGACTTGCACTTTTCCCATGAAACCACTGGTGCCGCCGTCTATGAAAACCGTCTTGCCGTAAGACTGCGCGTTTGCATGCAAACGCGCGCCCAAGTTATCCAAACAACCGAAAACAAAACCGAACTCGCCCCACGTTTCTTCCGAAAGTTTTTCAACCGATTCAATAACCGGTTCAACAACCGCGTCCGGCCACTGTTTAACTGCCTTAAACGCAATCGCCTCTGCTTTCAACACTTCCGTTGCCGCGTCCTCTTCCGAAAAAAACACGCAACGGTTCAAATTAGCCCGCGAAACAACGTCAAAATCAACCAACGAAATGCGGCGCACGCCCAACTGCAGCAGTAGCTTGACTGCCTCGTTACCCAACGCTCCGGCTCCAACTACCATTACTTTCTGGGCGGCTACCTTTTCCTGGTTCCAACCGTCCAAGCGCTTCTGGCGATCGAAAATGTCGGAGTCAACAGACATAAACCAATTTATTCACCGCCTCAATTTAAACAAGTGCTGCTGAAAACAAACTAAGAGAGCAAAAATGCCTGTTTTAATTTATTCATTCGAATGCCCTGCCGGCCGCAACATCGCCAATGCACTACTACCTCGCTTAAAACCTGCCCCAAAAAGTGCCTGCGGCGCCCACGAGCTTCCGACGTGGATGGACGGACGCGGAATCGCTCTCATTGAGTTCAATAAGAGGCTATCGAGCGAAGCAGAAGAGCTTTCCGCCCTTTCCCTCCCGCAAGACGAATTAGTAGTATTTCTTTCCAGGCACGCATCGAAAGAAAAACGCCCTTGTTTTACGGTTCACGCTGCGGGTAACTGGACTCAAGAACCAAACTGGGGCGGCAGACCCGGCGAACTTGCTAAAACCAGCGCAACCGCACTTGCGGCCGCAATTCAAAGCCTTCAAAACAACTGCCTTCAGGGGTTTACAGTGGACCTAGAGGCAACCCACCACGGTCCAACAAACCTTAGTTGGTCCTCTCTCTTTGTGGAAGTGGGTTCGAGCGAAACAGAGTGGCAAAACCAAACCGTTTGCGCTGTTGTCGCCCAAGCATGCCTTGCCGCCTGCAATCCAATTTATGCAACAGAAAAGCAAGTTGCAATAGGCATAGGAGGCACGCACTACTGCCCCAAATTCGGCAAACTCGAAGGAAAAGAGTACTTGTTCTCCCACGTTTGCCCCAAACACTCTGCGGATTACTTGAATGCAGGCCTGCTGCGTCAAGCAATTGAAAAAACAGTTGAAAAAGTAGATTGCGTGGTTATTGACTGGAAAGGTCTTTCTTCCCAACAAAAACTAAAAACAAAAGAAATCTGTGAAAGTCTTTCAATTCCTACTGAACGCGCCTAAAAACAACCCGTCCGCGTTTTGGCGGTAAAGCGCCTTCTAAACGAATTTCTTGAGTTTAGAAAGCATTTTCTTGTGGATTTTGACGGTATTCCTTACGTGTTGCTTTAGGTTGCGGTGTCCGCCAAGCATTTGCTTATGTATTTTTACCTCTTCGGCAGCGTGTTCCCTCCAAATTTCGGCAAAATCATGAAATTTACGAGCTAAAGCATGTTCCTTTGCCTTCGCTTTATCGTTTGCTTTCTTTAACAACTTCGTCACAGTGTGTTCCCCCCCAGAAAAACTACTGGTTATTCAAATAAAAACCTTGTTTCTCTTAAAGCCCCCCTTACAAAACCGCGGTTATTATCTGACTCTTTAAGACATTGTGTATATGTCTCTTACTACCCCCTCACATGTCTTTTACTTCTCTTTTACAAGTCTTTTACTACTCTTTTAACTCTTTTATAGAGTGGGGCTTTTAGATGTAAAAACAGGGAAGTCCAAGGGGCGAGTCTCTTACGAGCCTTTTACATGTCTTTTGTGGAACTATGGTGTTTTTATATGTCTTTTAGATAATGTTGTCTGAATCAGGTGGATTGAAAAGTGACTGATATTTTTGAAGCAAAGGAAAGATTGTTGCAGGACTTGAAGTGGAATGAGAACCCGTTTGTCAAGGACCTTAGGGTATTCGATAGGGAGTCTTTTGTTAAGCACTACTGCCCGTTTGAGTCAACTGCTATTTTGCAAAAACTTGCCTTTGATGCCAAGGCGTGTTTGCTGACTGGACCTAAAGGAGTTGGCAAGACATCTGCGTTGTATCATGTCTTTTATTCCTTGCCTGAAGACTCGTTTCTTCCGATATTGCTCAAAGAACCGCCTGCGTCAGTGGATGCTTTGGCTCGCGAAATGGGTTTGGTTAAGCAAAACGGTTTGGTCGACGGACTTTTGTCCGTTTTTAGGGGGAAGAAAATTATTTCGCGCGAGGAACTGGCGCGTCGGGTAAAGGCAGTCGACCGCAAGGTAGTATTGTTTGTTGACGAAGCGCATCTTGTAGCATCTAAGGAAATGTATATGGAGTTCAAGTATTTGTTGGATGAGGCATCCAACTTGAGGTTGGTGTTGTCTTCACTGGGCCAAGAGGGGTTTCCGGATTCGTTAATGCACTTGATAGGTTCCAAAAACGTGTTTACTAGGAAGAATTTCTCCCGTGACGAGATGAAGCGTATAATTGAACGCCGCATTTCGGCAGTTGGCGGAAAGGGAGTTGCGCCGTTTGACGACGACTTCCTAGGGGAAGTGTTTACTGAACAGAATCTTTTGACTCCGCGTTACGTTTTTGACGAGTTGAATGCGCAACTGGCCAAGATTGCAGCCGGCGAGGCTGTTGCTGCTGAGGAAGAAGAGGTTGAAGAACATGTTGAACACCCTTATGCGCGCGACGCGTTTGTGATGGATGTGGTGCAGCGTGCGAGAGAAGATAAGATAACCACTGCTCATGCGGAGTGGTGGGTAATGCTTTCTCCTTCGCAGCAGGGCGTGATGAAGCTTTTGCTTACTAGGCCTGAAGGGGTTACGCTTAATGAGATAATAGCGGAGTTGAAACTCGCACAGAACACTTGTTTCAATGCGCTGTATCAGTTGAGGGGAGAAGACGACGCGGAGTTGAAACGTAAGCCCGAAGTGCCTTTTCCTTTGGTGGAAGTGAAACCCAAGTTGGTGGGAGGGCGGAAGAAAAACATTTATTTCGTGAATGCAAAAGTCAGGAACATTTTTACGTTGCATTGACTGCGCCGGTGATGGGGTGGTTGCGACGGTGGAGCCGCGATGTGGGTCGCGGTTGTCGCTTGGCGGCAAATTAAGTTAGGAAGGTGGAAAAAATGGTGGGAAGAGTATTGTCCCTATTCGATATGGATAGGTTTTTGCGCAATGCAGGCGCCGAGCGCGTGGGCGAGGACGCCAGCATAAAATTGTGCCAGTTGCTTGAAGACTCGGCTGAAGAAGTGATTGCCAAAGCCAAAGTGTTGGCGCGTCATGCCGGCCGCAACAACGTTATCCGCGAAGATATTGTGCTTGCTGCCAACCTGCTTTATGCGTTGTGAATTCCGAAGCCCTGTTTTTCTAGGGCTTTTTTCAGGCGTTTAAGGAATTCGTCTTCATAGCCTTTTTGTATTGTGGCGCCTGCGGCTATGCTGTGCCCTCCTCCTGCTCCTATTTCTAATAGTGACTCTCGGAGTGCCGCATCTAAGTCAAGCCCGTCTGTAACCATCTCCGCGGTTCCGCGCGAGGATGCCTTGACGTTGTTTTTTTCGTCGAGTGCGAACGCGATTGCCGGCTTGTTTCGGCGTACCAGGCCAGATCCAAGAAAACTTCCGGCAACAATTCCTACTACCGTGTCGCTTACGGTTCCGCGGCAGTCGAGAAAATAAAACGCGCCTAGGTCTACGAAGTTCTTGCGCGCGTACCAAAGTCCGTTGCGTATTGCCCTTCTGTGTTCGTTGAGTAGCTTTCTTCCTTCTTCCAACGCGCCTTCTTTCTTTGTGCACAAGCGGATTCCTTCTTGAGCGTGGCCGTGCCTGCCGCAAGCGTTGAGCAGCGTGCTGTACTCCAAAGCATCGTATAATTCAGAATGCGGGTCTTCGTTTGGGAATACGTAGACGTCGCCTATTATCGAGCATAGGAGTTCGGAATCTATTTTTTGCTCCATGCACTTGTTTAGGAAAGCACCCACAAGCGCGCGCTTGGCTTCAATCGGAAGGTCCCAATAGTGAATCCAGTTGCCTTTTGCGTCGCGCGTGGGAAGTCCGTTTTCACGCAGGAAAAGTGCGCATGCTTTTTCGTCTCCGCTTAAGCCGGGCACGAAGGGTTCCGAAGAATAGGCGAGGAAGCTTGTAAGTGAACGCGAGTTGCGGCCGAACATCCGTAAGTCTTTAAGTACTTTGCAGAACCCTCCACTGATCGCATCTTGTAGCATGAGCGCGTTTATTTTACCGAATCCGCGTCGGTCCTGCATGTCTCCGACTGCCCCAACTATTCCAAGTTGTGCGAGGTCGGGAAAGCGGTGGCGGAAGCAGAAATAGGCCGTGGACGCGCCGCAGGCGTCGTCTGTTCCGGAAAAACCAAATTCTTCGCAGTTTGCATGCGCTATTGTTTCAGACGGCGCGGTTTCGAGTTTATGATGGTCTATTACTGCGACCTTGAATTCGTCAGAGAGCTTTCCAACTTCGTTAATCATTCCCGAACCAAAGTCGGTGAACACGATTCCACTGCAATTATTTTTTTGCGCAAACTCCCTTACGCCTGCTATAATATCGGGATTTAGTTGTTTTTCTGCCTTGGTTAAAACGTTTTTTCCGCTTCTTTCAAGCGCCCATGCTGCTGTTGCTCCGGATGCTATTCCGTCGCAGTCAATGTGATGTACTACTAACGGATTTTCAAAGCTTAGCGCGCTTTCGCCGACTTTAGTGCAGCGTTCGAAAAAAGAAACGGAATCCATTTTAATGGTCACTCCTAATTTTTAGTGCGCCTTGTTCTATAAACCCGTCCGCGAACAGTTTGGCGGTTTAACGCCGTGTTTTTATTTTTGCGGGGTGTAGTTTTCTTCAAGGGTAGTTTGGGTTTGTCAAGGGTTTCACAGCGTACGTTCAACAAGGTTGCAGAGGCTACGCTTGCGTTTTTGAACGAGCGTTTTCCCGAGCCTCTTTCCGGTCGCGAAGTGGCGGCTGAGCTTGCGCGCGACAACGAGTTCGTGGGCCGCGTGCTGATTTTCCTTCGCGAAAAGGGCTTGGTGCAACAGGTTTACAAGAGTCCCACTGGAAAAGATTATTTGCGTTGGACCAAGTGGGCGCTTACTCCTGCGACGAAGGCGAAGTTCGAGTCTCTTTAGTTCGAATTGGAACGGCGGTTTCGTCGCGTGCGTTATATTTGGTGCGTTTCGCCTATTTCTGGGATTACTACTTCGGCTCCGGTTGCCCTGCGTATTGCTGTTGCGAGTTCGCCGAGTTTTTCCTTTTCGCCGTGCACTATGAACACTTTCTTGAGTCCCCTCACGTTTTTGGCAAAGTGGACTAGTTCGCGGTGGTCGCTGTGGGCAGTGAACGGCGCTTGTGACACTTTCAGGTTTACTTCTACTGTTTTTCGTCTAAGTTCGATTTCTTTTGCGCCATCGAGCAGCTTGCGTCCGCGCGTGCCTTCGGCTTGATAGCCTACGAGTATCATCGCGTTTTTCTTGCTTCCTGCCAGGTGTTCAAGGTAAGTGAATACCGGGCCTCCGTTAAGCATTCCCGAAGTAGTTACTATTATCGCTTTTTTTTGTTCGAAGACGTCGCGTCGGTCTTTGCTTTTGGGTATGAGGTAAAACTCGCTTTTGAACGGGTCGTCGTCGCTGGTAAGTATCCTACGTTGCACTTCCTTTTTGAGGTAGATTGCGTTGTGACGGTATATCTTGAGGGCTTTTTTTATCATGCCGTCTAAGTAAATAGGGGTTTTTTCAAGGCTTCCCGAGCGCATGAAGCTCTCTAGTGTTGACAGGATTTCTTGCCCGCGGCCTATTGCAAACGAGGGGATTATGACCTTGCCGTCGTTGCGGAGTGCGGCGTTTATGTTGTCTATGAGTATGCGGTCTGCGTCTTTTCCTGCTATGTGGTGGTTTGCCTTTGCGCCGTAAGTGCTTTCGATTATCAGCACGTCGGCTTCCATTCCTACTTTAGCACCTTCGAGGAGACGCGAGCTGCGCAGGTTTATGTCGCCGGTGTAGATTATTTTCTTTCCGTCGAGGTTGAGTTCCGTGATTGCGCTGCCTAGAATGTGGCCTGCCTCTTGAAAGCGGATGGGCCCCTTTCCTTTGTCGCTCCATTGGTCGTACTCTAGAATTTGAGTGTGAGTAAGCAGCTTGTTTATGTCGTCTTGAGTGTAGGGGGAAAAGTCTTTTTGCAACCGCAGGTAATCTGCAAGAAGTAATTGGGTTAGGTCCCGCGTGGGTTTGGTGAGGTATACTTGTCCAGTATAGCCTGCTGCGTATAATGCCGGCGCGAATCCCGAGTGGTCCATGTGTGCGTGGCTTATCACCGCGCGGTCGAGCGACCGCGCAGTTTTGTTATCTAGCTGAGGGAATTCTTCGCGTTCTTTGAATTTGACGCCGCAATCAAGCAGTATTTTTTCGCTTCCGCTTACGAGTATGCAACTTCTGCCTACTTCCCCGGCTCCGCCGAGGAAACTTATTTCCATTTCTTCACCTTCGTTTAGGGCGGCGTTTCACAAAAAGAGAGCGTCTTGCGCCCGCGCTTTGTGAAAACCGTCTTTTTAAACACTTATAGTATTTTATGCTTGTCTCACTATATTAGATAGTATGGCGTTGGATAGTTTGCTTCCTTTTCTCAAGACCGCCCCAAGGCCTAAGGAAGAACCTGTTTCTGAGAAGGAGGTTTGCGCTGCCGAAAAAGAGGCTGTTTTGTCTTACCGTATTCGTGCTGCGGTTTACCGCAAGATAATAGAACGTTACGCCGAGGCGGTCAACCAAGGAGAGGAAAAGACGGTTCCGCAGCTTAAGGAATTGGTGAGGCCCGGCGACGAATCGGTAGTGCGGTTGCGCGATGCAGTGGTTGAATCAACTCTAGGTGCAGGAAAGCAGTACGTGTTTGAAAGAGATTTTCCAATTGTTGTGCAAGCGGTGTTCTTACGGGTTAAAGAATTGCATTTAGTGCACGCCGACCTTCCAGTGTCTTACTGGCTTTCGCCCAAGGAAATCCTTGAAATAGGCGCGGCAGACCCGTTTGACCGTGCTTTGTTGTATTGTTCGTTGCTGGTTGCCTTGGGTTGTCGGAATGCTAAAATCAGGGTAGTCGAACTGGAAGGCGGGCTTAGGCATCCGTTGGTTCTGTTTTCTTTTGGAGAACGCGGGTTTGTTTCCGACGTTGTCCAAGACGAGTCCGCGTTGCAGCGCAGCGGTAGCGTCGAAGAGTTGGTGGGTAAGTATTTGTTTAACAATAAGCGGGTGAGCAGGGGCTTGTTTGAGTTTAATGATGTGGATTATGCGGAGTTTGATGAAAAAGGGGGGCAGGAGGCCTGATTGGCCGTTGCGGCAAACCTTTAATTAATTCCGCTTTAGTAATTATCTTTCGTATTTTTTCTTAAGGAGTAGGTAATTCATGGTTGAAAAGTTCAAGGTGGATATTTCCAAATGTATTTACTGTGCGGGCTGTGTTTCGGTGTGTCCGACTGCCGCGCTTACGTTGAATGAAACTCGGGTTTATTGCGACGAAGGCAAGTGTGTTGCTTGCGGGGTGTGCGAGAAGGCGTGTCCGGTCAATGCGATTAGGATAAACAAGGGCGGGAAGTGAGCTGCTTATGCGATTTCAAACTGAGTACGACGTAATAGTATTGGGGGCCGGGCCTGCAGGTAGCGCGTTTTCCAAGGTTGCCGCTCGCGGTGGAATGCAGGTGCTTATGCTTGATAAGAAGAAGGAAATAGGTTCGCCCGTACGTTGCGGCGAAGGTATTGCTGAACACAGTGAAGCTGATTTAGGTATTATGGTGCTTCCGCAGGCGGTTGCAAGCCGTATTGACGGTGCGCGGGTGTTTTCTCCCAATGGAAAAACTCTTTGTCTCAAGAACGAGGGAACTAAAGGGTACGTGTTGGAGCGCAAACTGTTCGACAAGCACTTGGCTATTGACGCCGCACGCGCCGGAGCGCACGTGTTGCCGCATTCGCTTGCAAAAGGATTGCTTGTTACTAACGAAAACAAGCCTTGCGGCGTTAAAGTGTTGCACATGGGTGAAGAAATCGAGTTTCGTGCTCCGTTGATTGTTTCCGCAGAGGGAATGGAGGCCAAGCTCGCACGGGAAGCGGGTTTTGATGTCAAGGCCGCTCTTTACGACGTTGACACGTGCTTTGAGTACGAAATGGCCGGAGTTCCCTGCGAACCGTTTATCGACCTTTATTTTTCCAACCGTCTTGCGCCCCGCGGTTACGTCTGGGTGTTTCCAAAGGGAAAAGATGTTGCCAACGTAGGCATAGGAATTGGGGGTAGTGTCGGCGGCAACCCGAAGCAGTTGCTTGACCAGTTTATTGCAGAACACCCCGAACTATTCAAGCGCAGCCAGCCGGTTGAATTCAAAGGAGGAATAATAAGCGTCGGCGCGCCCATCAACGAGTTTGTTAAGGATAATTTTATGGTTATAGGTACTGCTGCACATCAAGTGGACCCCATTCACGGAGGTGGAATAGGGTTGGCAATCGAAGCAGGCAATATAGCTGCAGAAGTTGCCTTAAATGCGTTTGAATCAGGTGGCGATTATTCGAAGGCGCGGCTGTTGCCTTACGAAGAGGCTTGGACGAAAAAGAGCGGCTCCAAGCTTGCAAAACGCCTTACGCTGCGGAAGGTATTGGAGAAATTGAATGACGACGACTGGAACCACATTGTAGGCAGTATTAATGAAGAGGACTTGCAGAAAGTAATGGAGGGCCAGTTCAAGTCGGTTGTTGCCAAAATAGTGCTTACTAGGCCGACTTTGTTTAAGTTGTTGAGTGCGTTGGTCTGAGTCTGAACAATGGTTTGTTAGAAAAAAAGAGGTTATTTGTAATGGCTAAAAAAGTGGAAGTAAAACTGTCCAAATACGAGAAGGCAAGGATTATCGGAGCACGTGCATTGCAATTGGCAATGGGCGCGCCGACTTTGATAAAATTGCCTAAGGGAGTGCGTAGCCCAATCAGGCTTGCGTTTTTGGAACTCGAAGCAGGCGTGATTCCTCTTCAGGTTGTTCGAGTTGCAGCAATAAATTAACTTTTTTTTAAATTAGGTTATTCGTACTTGAGCGCTTCGACTGGTTCGAGCGCAGCCGCTTGTCGCGCGGGAAACAATCCGGATGCAACGCCTACTATTATCGCAAAACTTACTGCGAAGGCCAGGAGTTCCAAGGTAAACACTATTGGGACTCCGAGTTGTATCAGTATTGCGCCCAGTACGAGTGCGAAAACAATGCCCAGGCTTCCGCCGAGGGCTCCTGTGAGCGCGGCTTCTATTATGAATATTTCCAGGATTGCCGAGTTGCTTGCGCCTATTGATTTAAGCACGCCTATTTCCCGCGTCCTTTCTAGGACTGAAGTGAACATCGCGTTTGCTATCCCTATTCCGCCTACTAAAAGCGAGATTGTAGCGATTCCGCCTAAGAACAATGAAAGCATTCCGGTTATTTGCCTGATGCTTTCTGCAACCGACAAAGGTGAAATGAGGGTAAAGTCCTTGTCTTCTATTTTCAAATGATGGCGGTTCGCAAGCGTTTTTTCAACGTCTTTGGTTACTTGAGCCATGTCTGCGTCGGCTTCTTTTATCAATAGGATTGCAGTGACCCTGTTTTTTTCGTAAGTGCCGCCTAGAATGTCGCGCATTGCATCCAAGTTTATGAACACTCCGTTGTCCATGTCCTGTCCTGCTGCCCCTACTTTGTTTAGGATTCCTTTTACTTTGAAGTCCTTTCCCAAAATGTTGACTGTGCTGCCAATTTCAACTTTTTTCTTGAACAAGGAATAAGCGACACTGTATCCTATTATCACGCCGGTTGCTTCCCCGTCTTTCAGGTTTCTTCCGGCGTAGAATCCGTTAGTCATGTACTTCTCGCCGGCGCTGGGTTTCAATCCGCTTACTGTCAATTGAATGGTTTCCCCGCGGTATCTTATTGGCGCAAACGATTGGGATATCATTCCGGTTGCCGCGTCTATTCCCGGCACTCTCTCGAGGGCGTTCACGTCGTTGTTGGTAAGCGCTCCTTTGAGCACGGGGGGTCCGAATCCGCCGCCTCCGCCCATCGAAATGCTTCCGGGAAGCACGACTATGTAGTCGCTTCCCAGCACTGCAAGTTGATTGCGTATGCTTGCGTCTATTCCTTGGCCCAACGCAATAAGAAGGACTATTGCGCTTATACCTATCACTATTCCGAGCACGGTAAGCCAGCTGCGAAGCTGGCGGTGTGACATGTTGTGCAGTGCATAGGTTACAAGCGCAAGGTGGTTCATTATTTTCACTGTCATTCGGTCAACGCGTTCAGAGTGCCGTGTTTCTTTTTGTGAAAGAATTTACGGTATCCCCAATACGCCGCTACCAGGACGATTACCAAAATTGCAACTGTCCAGCCGGTGTTGTCGCCGCTTTGTGTGTTTGCTACTGATTCTGGCGTGAAGACCGTTATTTGCAATTCGCTGGTTTCCTCGCGAGGCGTGTTGAAGAAATCCTTGTATTTTATAGTAACTCTGACGGGATAAGTGCCTGGCGAAAGGTTGTTCTTAGTTATTATTGCAAATTGGGACGCGCTATAATCGTCTACTTCTAGGTTTCCAATGTAGTTGCTCGGGGCGTCTATTGCTTCGATGATTGGCGAGTCAACTGCAACCGAAAGCGCTCGTACTACTGCATCGCCGCGGTTTGCCACTTGGATTGACAGCGAGCCGCTTTTGGTTGTAGTAAGCAAGGGAGTTGGGTTTGTTGACGCCACTAATTCCAGTTCGGTATTGCCGTGCACGTCTATTCCAAGTATTTTGGTCTCGGTTTCGGTTCCCTTGCCTGCGTCATATGAGGCTAGGAATGAGAGGGCGTAGTATGCGGGGTTTGAAGATGGGCTTATTCCGATTAGGAAGGTTGCGTCCTTGCTTTCTCTCGCTGCAAGGTTTCCTACCGTTTTTTCGCTGTATTCTAGGGGCACGAAAAACGCAGAAGTCTGGAGGGAAATGCGGGTGTTTTCAAGCATTCTTTCGCCTGCGTTGGTTACTTTTACGGTTATTGTCGTCCTGCTTCCCGGGCTGGCGTTCGGGGCGAAAACAGTCATCATCAGTGAAGGTGTTTTTTCCGAAATTGCAATAGGGCCTAAGGAAAATGATTCTGTTTTTTCAGTGCTTGAAGCATCTTCGTAAGTCAGTGCAAGTGAAACGCTTTGCAAGCCTGTTGCGAGGGTTGTTGAGGCAATCAACGGAATATCCTGTTCGATTTCCTGTCCTTCGCTTAATTCAGCTATCTGCAACTGCGATACGCCTGCCAAAGCGAAGTCGCCGTTTGGAACTATCGAAAGTGAGCGGACTTTTCCGCCTGTATTACGTATTTTTACCCTGATTGTAAGGCGGTCTCCGGGCGATACGGTCGTGGGCGAAACGCTTAAGGTGGTCATTTCGAGTCCGGTAGTTGAACTGATCGTGTAGGGCACTGAGAATGTGATGTACCGCGATGCCCCGTTTGTGCTTGAAGAGTACGCGTTTGAAGTGTACGCTATTGTTATTGATGTTGCGTACGAACCTGTTTTAGCCCCGCTTTTTACTACAAAGGGAACTGCTATGCTGGTGCTTCCGCTGCTTCCGATATCGCCTATTACTGTACTGCCTGAGAAGGCGAGGCCGGTTCCGATTGCGCTTAAAGTGGCTGAAGAAATGTATTCAGTTCCCGCGTTTTGTATTACTATGTTGATGCTTCCAGTTGTTCCCGGCTTGAGTGTGGACGGAGAAAAAGAATGGCTTTGCAGCGTCAATGCGTTGCATACTCCTATTGTAAGCAGGATTGCTAGCGCGAGCGTAACCACGTTCAATAGTTTTCCATTCATTTTTTAACCACCTGTTTATTGCTTTCTATTTTTCCGTCCTTTATTTCCACTACCCTCTGAGTGTGCTTTAAGAGCCCGGGGTCGTGGGTTACGATTATTATGGTCCGGCCTTCTTTTTTGTGAAGCTCTTCAAACAGCTTGAGTATTTCGGCGCCGGACTTGGAATCCAGGTTGCCTGTTGGTTCGTCTGCCAATATTATCAAAGGGTCGTTTGCCAACGCGCGGGCAATTGCTACTCTTTGGCGCTGGCCGCCGCTTAACTGCGAGGGAACGTGCCACAGGCGTTCTCCTAACCCTACTTTTTTAAGCAGGTTTATTGCACGTTCGCGTCTTTCTTCTGCAGTGGCTCCGTCGAATATCATGGGCAGTTCCACGTTTTCAACCGCGTTCAAAGTGGGTATGAGGAAAAAGAATTGGAATATGAAGCCTATTTTCTTTCCCCGTGCGCGGGTCAGTTCTTCTTCGCTCATTTCCATAATGTCCGCACCGTCGAGGAACACCTTTCCTTTAGACGGCTTGTCCAAGCAACCTAGCAAGTGCAGCATGGTGCTCTTGCCGCTTCCTGAAGGGCCTATTATCAGTATTGCTTCGCCTGCGCTTATTTTCAGGTTTATGTTATCCAACGCGCTGCACGTGGTTTCTCCTAGGAAATAGCATTTGCTGGCGTGTTCCAGTTCGAGTACGGTCTTGCGTTTTATTCTAGGCGTCAATGTTTTCACCGAGCAGGGTGGTATACTACAACGGCGGCGGTTAATAAAAACAAGTTGTAAAAAACAGGCCGCTTGCGAAGCGCTTTAAACGCAGACTCCGACAATAAAGTCGGGAAGAAGCCATGCAAACTATGAGCAACTTGGATTACGGGTTCATTGCGCGGGAATTGGACGCGGCGTTAGTCGGCGCATTCCTCAACAAAGTATATGAACTGCGGCCTGGCGTGCTGCGTTTTAAGTTCCACAAGAAAGGGGAAATCAACCTTTTAGTGGAACTAGGTTGGGGTGCTTATTTGGCGTCCAAACTCGAAGAGCCTCCTGATTCCCCTTCGCATTTTGCAACATTGCTGCGAAGGAAGCTGGCCAACGCAATTGTGAAAGGGGTTAAGCAGCTTAACTTCGACCGCGTGATGTCAATCGCGTTTTCAACTGCCGGCGGCGAGTACTCGCTTGTTTTTGAAATGCTTGGAAAAGGAAACGCGTTGTTGTGCTCGGGAACGGGCTCTATTCTCGGAGTATATCGTGTTGAACAGTTTGCGGCGCGTTCGCTTAAGATAGGTCAAGAGTATGTCCTTCCTCCTTCGGGCAAGAAAAATCCTAGCGATATTGACGGAACCGACTTGGCCGGTTTGGACGGAAAAATAATTCCCGCGCTTTCGAAGAAAATCAACTTATCTCCTTTTTACCTTGAAGAAGCCTGCCTGCGTGCGGGGATTTCTTTTGATTCCAAAAAACTTTCGCAACCGGAAGTGCGCAAACTTGAATCTGAACTTAAGGCATTGAACGAACCTTTTTTTTCAGTCTATTATAACGAAGGCAAGCCAATTGCATTTGCTCCGATACTCTTGCAAAAAATGCGGTTGCAGAACGCGGAAGTCAAGGAGTTAAGCTCGTTTTCGGAGGCGCTGGAAGAATACTTCTCCAAAGTTTCACGGGTTCGTAAAACAAGCCGCAAAGACGCTGAAATAGCTGGGCTCAAGAAAGCTCTTGAACAGCAAGCGCGGGTACTTGAAGACGGAAAGGCAGAAGAAGCAAAGTTAAGGGAAACGGCAGCTGTAATGGAAGCAAGCCTCGTTCAAGTGCAGGCCTTGCTGGACTCGTTTGCTCAAATGAAGCAACGTAAGAAAACCGACGCTGAAATAGCGCGGGAACTTGGTTTGGAAATAATCAAAGGCAGGATTGTTACCGAAATACAATAGCGCAAGGGGAGCTACGTAATATGAATAAGACTAAGTTATAGGGCTAGGGAGTAAGTATTGCCTTGCGACGTTTTTTCAGAACGGCGATGATGAGCTTTCGGACGAAAGTCCGCGGCGGTCCATTACCATCACGTCTTTTACGTCCAAGACGCTTGAGTAAGGCAGGCTGACTACTCCGCTGCCGTCTTTTTTGGCCCTGGTTGCAAGGCTGGATTCGGGGTTGGGTTCGACTACTACGCTCTCGATCTTGCCGGTAAGTTCGTTTACGTACAAGTCGATTATGCGGCCGAGTTCCTCGCCGTCTGTTGTTATAATTCTCTTTCCAGCCATTTGCTTTGCTATTGCGAATTTAACCATTGTTTTCACCTTCTTTTTGAGACTGTGCCCCCGTTTATTTCAAGTGCCGTTTTCTTTAAATAACCTTCGTAATCTGCCTTTTGCGCACGTTTAAATAACAAGGTTGCGTTCTCTTTTTCAATAGGTGATGTTAAATGAAGATTAAAGACGAGGTTCTCAAGATAATAGACGCTCTCAAAAAACAGGGGTTTAACCCGGTTGACGCAGTGTTTGAAGGGGCTGTAGGCGTAAAAGAAGACACTACGCTTGCTTTTATGGACAAACTTAACGACTCTCAACTGGTTTCGGGCGTAATTCGCGTGATTTACACCGCTGATGGAGAAAGCGTAAGGTTCGTAGAAATTCCCGTTGGCCAGGCTCCTTCACAACCAGGTCAGCAGTAACGCCTCTTTAGGGGGGCCGTAAGAAACGGCTTTATTGCTTCGTTTCCACAATTAGCCCATGGATTCTTTACAAGCAGGGCAAATGATGCGCGCAGGCTATTTCTTTGTCGGGCCGTCGAAACATGCTGCAATAAAGGTATGCGCTTGGACCAAGAAAGCGCTTATTGGCGGAGGCGAGTGTTACAAACACGCTTTCTATGGAATAAGGAGTTGGCGGTGTCTTCAACTTGCAGCCGGAATGTATTGCGATAATTCCTGTCCCCACTGCTGGCGTGAAACCTCGTTCTTAGGCAAAACCTGGCAAGGCGCTGCCGACTCCCCTTCGGAAATAATCGATTCGGCAATCGAGGCCCAACGGCATTTGCTCAACGGGTTTGCAGGCAACCCAAAAGCCGACGTATCTCGGCTCGAAGAAGCGCAGGCACCCCTGCACGTCGCCATTTCGTTGATGGGTGAGCCGACTCTTTATCCTCGTCTTTCGGAACTAATTAAGGAAATACGGGATCGAAAAATGACTTCCTTCGTGGTTTCAAACGGCTTGCATCCTGAAGTACTGCGGCTTTTGAAAGAAGAGCACGCGTTGCCAACCCAGTTATATCTCTCGCTGAACGCGTGGGATGCGGCGTCATTTGCCAAAGCCAGCGGAAACCTCTCTTCCAGTGCATGGCTCGCGTTTTTGGAGTCAATTGCGGAAATGAAGAGGTTGCAAGGACAAACCCGTACTGTACTGCGCATGACCTTGGCAAAGGGATTCAATTTTGGCCGCGCTAAAGAATACTCTGAAATAATCAAGGCCAGTGGCTGTGATTACTGTGAAGTAAAAGCATGGATGGCGCTTGGTTCAAGCCGCGAGCGGTTGGGCGTGCAGGCAATGCCTTCACATCAAGAAATAACCGTATTTGCAGCGGAACTCGCGAGTCAAACCGGATATTTGTATTCTGTCGAACACATTCCTTCGCGGGTAGTACTATTATGCCGCGATGCTGAAGCTGCAAGGCAACGTCTGTTGTTTTCTTAAAGTCGGCTCACATTCCCTTGGGCTGTCCCATTATCAAGGTATATCTCTTTTCAGGGTTGGTTATGCACAATAACGTGCGGAATCCGGCGTATCTAAATAGCTTCTTTAATTCGGCCGGCGTAAACTTGTGCGACATTCCAAGAAATATCTTCTGGCCTTTGCGTAATTCGACCCACTCTCCACCCAGTCTTACGGCGGCGTCTTTATAAAGTTCGAAACGCCATTCCACCTGGCTTTTTACTGTATTATAATTTACGATGAATTTTCCCGAGTTGCGGCTTACGCCCAGACTTTTTAGAATATTGAAGAACACGTTGAGCACGCCTTCGCCGCGGTAACGTCGTAACATATTTTCCTTTTCAACGGTAGTGCTTGGCGCCAGTTCCACTCCTATTAGCAGGTAGTCTGTAGCAGTCATGCTTTCGCGAAAGTTTATGAGTATGCGTGCCCGGTCGGAAAGGTTTCCGAACGTATTCCCCAATATGAAAAGCAGGTTGTTGCGGTAAAACCTCTTCCGTAACGAACTGGTTATGTGCGCAAAATTTCCGCCTTCGAAGTCAAACAACGATGTTTCAACCAACAAATTGCGTTTTATTTTCTGTTGTATGTTTTTCTTCCCTATTTCCAGCATTGTCGGGCTGATGTCTAATAGACAAAGGTTTACTGGCGAATGGGTTTTTGCAGCTGCTTTAACCAATGGAACTGCCTTAAAGCAGGTGCCGCAACCGAGGTAAAGCAAGTTGACTTTGTTTCGTCCTAGTTTTGAAAAAAGCTTTTTAACCGACTCATTCAACAGCTTGTATTCGCCGTGCGCAATGTCGAATTCCTCGGCTTCGGCCAATTTATTCCAAGCATCTGCGCCTTCTCCAAGGTATTCCATCTTGAATGGAATTTCCCCACGGCCGTGAAGTGCCGTGAGCAGTTCAAGGGGTTGGTTTTCGCGAAAATCGATTGCCGTTATAATCAAACTCCTGCCATTATCCTAAGGACGTCGCGTGCTCCAGGCGCCAAGCCGAAGATAGTAAGCAGCAACAGTACATAAGTCTTCTTTTCGGCGTCCTCTTTTTTAATGAACTCGTTTCGCACAATCGTAACCGCTGCCAGCGCGAACACTACCTTAAGTGCATAGAATGCCAGCGGACCCGCTGCTTCAATCAAGGTGCCGCCTACAGCGTGCTGTTCGAAATACTGTGCCGAAGGCGTGCCTATTCCAATTCCAACAAACGTTGCCGCGCCGTCAAAACATTGGCCGAAAACCGCCGCGTGTTCCATCCATTCCGTCCTGTGCTTGAACGCTACTGCAGCCAGTTTGAACAACAATATGCCGCTACAGCCCATAAGCAGAGCCAGCAAGCCGTGCAACCAATACTTGGCAATCCCCAATGCGGGAAGCAAGGCGCCTAACGCTAGAATCAAGCCGATTCCTCCGACTGTCTTCCATAACGGAATGCCTGTTTTTTTTTCAACAGCAAGCGCCGCGTCAATAGACAGTGCGACCAGCCCAAAAGTAATCAAATAAATCCCGGGAGTCACGAATGGAAAAAGTTCGAGCCCGAAAAAATCGACTGCGCGCGGCAACGTTCCTGCGTCCTGGGCAACTCGCAGTGCACTGCCGAATAACACGAACGGCAGTATTGCCGCAAAAAATTTTCCGTCTATTTTTATTTTGAGCCGTTGCAAGCCCTTGAATATTGCAAAAGTAGCAACCAATGCGGCAACTGCGTACGCTAGCGTATTCGCCCAATTGTAAGGCGCGGCTTCTCCGGGCCTGCGCAATGGCTCTAAGAAATAACTATCCAAAAAAGAAGAAAAGTCCACAAAAACCTTTAAGCAGCCAAAGTTTTAAAACAATGATGAATCCGGTTGCCAAACGCGTTTTGAAAGCAGTTAAAGTCAGGCTTAAAGACGCAGAGCGGGCCAAACGGTTTCTCCTTAGTGAAAACGTCCTTTCGCACGAATACGCTCCTTTGAAGAAAAAAGAATTCATCCTGTTTCCCATCTCCCGCGATGCGTCTGTGGTCCTTCCATTCGAACACGAAATAACTCGCGCCCGCTTTCAGCCAAACAAGTCCAAGCCAACTGCTCTGGAATTTCCTTTTGACCTAATAGGCGATGTTGCGCTAATCGATGCGGAATCTATTGGAAAGGCAGGTGAAGCTGCGCGCATATTGCTTGAAACCAATCCCCGCATCTGTTGCGTCGCGCTTAAGAGCGCTTTTAGCGGCAAGTACCGAGTACGCCGCCTGCGCGTACTCGTAGGCCGCAGGGACACGGAAACAGTGCACCGTGAGAGCGGCTGTTCGTTTGCAGTAGACCCTGCATTGGTTTACTTTTCTTCCCGTCTTTCATTCGAACGCGAACGCATTGCCGTGCAGGTCAAAGAAGGCGAGCGCGTGCTCGTGCTGTTCGCAGGTGTCGGTCCCTTTGCCATAATAGGTTCCAAAAAACAGCCGCTTGCGCATTTCGTGGCAGTCGAACTCAATCCGAACGCAATTCCGTTTCTTGAAAAAAATATTGAAGCAAACAAGGTTATCGGTCGCGTGAAAGCCGTGCGCGCCGACGCTGCAAAATTCTGTGCAAAACCCGTCAACTGCGGCGCGTTCGACCGAGTGGTAATGCCGTTGCCTCATTCGGCCCATGAATTCCTTGACGGCGCGCTGGCGGTGCTCAAGCGAGGGGGCGTGGTTCATTTCTATTCTTTTGGACAAAGGAGGGATGTCGAAAGAAACACGCTCGATGCCTTTAGCAAGCCTTCGTCGCTTGTGCGCGCCGCTTGCGCAAAAGCGGGACGAAAATGTAGAATAATCAGCAAACGCGCGGTCTTACATTATTCTCCGTTCGAAGACGAAGTAGTGCTGGACGTAATAGTTGGTTAGCTTTTTATGCGCGAGCCGAGCGCAGGCTAGTTGAGTTTAGTAAAGAGTGACAGCAGAAACCGGTTTTCCCGTTCATCAGAACAGTACTGGCGCAGTCGTAAGCGGGAGTGACTTCCGTGTTCGGAAAGGGAACGGGTCTTGCCCCACTCCTATGACCGCTGTCGCTAGCTATTCTGAAGCGCGAAGTATAAAAAGGATTCGTTTAGTTCGGGATTACGTGATATACTCCCGGAGTAATTCAACTGCCTTTGCTATGCTGGCTGCAATTTGTTTTTCGTTTTTTGCACCGCTACAGATCACCTTGCCGTTCTTGAAGAGCAACAACGTGGTGCCGATTTCTTTGAGTCGCATTATAGCGCCTGGGAATTGCTCCGGTTCATATTCTACGTTGTCAATGTTCATTGCAATGTTGAACAAGTCGAGCTCGACTTTGAGGTTCGCACTTGCAACTATATTTTCTACATTAAAACTAGTATCGATTTTCTTGGCGGTCTTTCCTTTTTTGGCTACCACTTAAACACTCCCTCCAAATCATCATTTTCAAGCAGATATGCTTACGATTAGTATTTTAAACCCCTATTTAAACCCCGCCTAAAGTCATAAAGCGAGCATCATTATTGCAATAAAAGCCAATACGGCCAGAACATGGCTTGCTTTGAATGCAGGTGCGAAGCCGTCTTTTAAAAGTAAGAGTGCTACGACTAGTGCGATTACTCCTGCGAATCCAAACGATAGTAGGAAGCCGAATCCGGCGGCAACTGCGTTTCCCAATCCTATTAAAACTAACCCTATTGAACCTACTAATGCGCCTGGCGCGCCTATCAAAGCGCTTGCGGGGCTTGCACCCTGTATTTCAACAAGTATAAATACAAGTATGAGGAAACCAATTAACAAAGACGACAGGTCATCCGCATTCATAGTAATATCACTACTATTGGCGAGTAACAACTTTAAATAGGTTTGCAGGTGTTGTAATTTGAAGAGATCTCATGGGTATAACGCGGGACGTAGTAGGGGGCTTAAGCTTCGCGGTCGGGTTCCTATAACTCGGCAACTAGCTGATTTTGCAACCGGGGAGACTGTAAGGATTAGGCTTGACTGCAGGGTTCCTGGCGGGCAAATTTCCTTAAGGTATAACGGTAGGCTGTGCAAGATAGTCGGGCGCCAGGGCCGTGCGTACAGCGTGGAGCTTACCGACATCAAGAAGTCGAAGAGGTTCGTGGTTTCGGCCAGGCACCTGCAGAAGGTTTAAGTGAGGTTTTGGTTTATGCAAGCTGTTTCCGAGAGGCCCGTTACCTTGGTTGAGGTAGCGGATTTGCTGAAAAATAGGCAGAAGGGCGATGCCGCGTTGAGTTACGAGCAACAGAATACTCTTGATTACGCTGAAAAATTTGCCCATCTTACTGCCAAAGATGCCGCGAAACTCAAAAAGGCGCTCGAAGCACTGGGTTTTCTCGACGCCAAACAGATTGCCAAGGTCGTCGACTTGCTGCCTGCCAAAGACGATGATGTCCGGGCTGCGTTGTTCCAAAACGGGTTTTCGCTTGAAGCCGAGCAAATTAAGCAAGTCATTGCGGCGTGTAAGGAATACCGATAGACTTATTTAAGAGAAACTCGCTAATTCTTTTTTCGCATATAACGGGCGATGGAATATGATTAAACGCGAAGAGTATGGACTAGTCCTCGATTTCCTGCCTCACGGCCGGTCAGCAGGAGCTTCGCCCGATGCAATAGTACAGGTCGTAGGTGAAATGCAGTTTACTTTACTGGAGGTTACTTTGAAGCAGGGAATGCAGGCACGCGAGGGCGAGCGGGTGTACTTAGGCCGTGACGAACGCGAAAAAGTCGAGCGCATAATAGGAAGGATAACTTTCGACGATTTGACCAACAGTGCACAAAATGCATTGCACCGCGTGGTTCCGACAATAATACGGACAAGGGAAGCGGAGTTCGTCCAATTCCTTAATCGTGCCGGAGCAGTCAACATCCGTTGCCATTCTCTGGAAATGCTGCCGTCAATTGGAAAGAAGCACCTTCAAAGTCTTCTCGACGCCCGCGCCAAACAACCGTTTACCAGCTTTAAAGACATTCAAGCCCGCGTCACGCACATTCGAAGCGTGGAACAAATAATTGCAGACCGCGTATTCGAAGAACTTAGGGGCACTTCCAAGTATTACTTGTTCGCCAAGCCCGCACGTACGGAAGAAGACCGCAGGTACTAAACCATGTTGCCTTTGGCCCACGTCGGGATAACCCTCTTTTTTGCAAAACACTTCAAGCCCGTTCATCTGCCCCTTCTTGCTACTGCGGTGTTCTCTGTTTTGCCCGACTTGATCGACAAACCGTTGTACCTATTAGGAATGGCGCCTACGAGCAGGTTCATTGCCCATACGGTTTGGTTTGGTATTGCGCTTGCATTAATGTGCATCGCGTTTTTCCCGCGCCAAACGCGGGTTCCATTGGCTGTGGCCGCATTAGTCGGCTCGTGGTTCCACCTTGCACTGGACTTAAATTCGCCATTGCCATTGTTTTTTCCATTGGTTTCCTTCGATTTTACTAGTCAGGTTGGGTTATCCCTTTCTTTTGACGCGGCCACCATAATGTTCGAACTTATAGGCTTCTGTGCCCTCTTGCTTGTAGTTTTGGAAAGTGATTAAAATGCAGTTCAGACCATTGAAGCGTTTCGGACAATGTTTTCTAGATGACGAGTCAGTTGCCGAGCAAATAGCAGAAACAATAGAATTGGACGGAAAGAACGTGCTTGAAATAGGCGCGGGAACCGGAATTCTTACTGCCTTCCTTGCTGCGCGCGCAAAAAAAGTAACTGCACTTGAAGTCGATGCTAGGCTCATTCCGGAACTGCGGCAGAGCGTTTTGGAATTCGATAACGTGGAAATAGTACGTGCCGACGCACTGTATTCCGAATTCAGCGGTTACGACGCGGTTTTCGGCAACCTTCCTTACAATATTTCGACTCCGCTATTGCTTAAGATAATCGAGAGCAACAGTCCGTTTGCAGTACTTATGGTGCAAAAAGAATTTGCACAGCGCCTAGTTGCCAAACCCGACTCTCGGGAGTATTCGCGTCTGTCCGTGCTTGCACAAAACAATGCTTCGGTTTCCATAATCTCGTTCGTCCCCGCGTCGTGCTTTTCGCCTTCGCCGCGCGTCGACTCGGCAATAGTACTGCTTGAGAAAAAAAGGGCTTCGCAAGTCAATAAGCTTGACGCCGCGTTGATAAACTCTTTGTTTCAGCACAAGAACCAAACCGTGCGCAACGCCTTAATGCACTCTGCGGGAAATTTCGGATTCGGAAAAGAAGAAATCAAAAAAGCCGTTGCCAAGCTTTCCCTCTCCGAGCGTCGGGCCTGCTCGCTTGCAGTTGAAGAACTGACTTTATTAAGCGACGAATGGAAGCGTGCAATTAAGGCAACAACGAAAAAAAAAACAGTGTTTAATCCAACTCTAATTCGGTACTTGCCGCTTTGAAAACCCTTCCGTTTACTGCGGTTCCGACAATCAAAGCGTTGCGCAACACGCCCTTAGCGTCCTGTAATTTGTAACTTATCTTCCAGGCTTCTCCGTTTCGCAGCAATGCCTTCTTCCAACGGAAGCAGTTTCCCAACACGGTTTCGCTTACTTCGGGAACCTCTGAAAAAAAGGTTGTCCGCGTTCCTTCGGGGGCAACATCGGTCAAGATAACTTCCTTCAGTGAAGGCCCCCTGTTTTCGACTATTATGGTCACTTTGTCTTCGGTTGCTTTTTTACTTATTTTCAAAACCGAGTACCCAAAGAAGTACCATGCAGTTGCGCCCAGCAATGCGAAAAACAATGCAGGCCATAAAAATGAATCGCTAGAAAACAACGAAAGTTCGGCAGCAACTGGTTTAATCGCGGTTTCTTTGGATGCGGATTGCAACGTAATTGGCGTTGCATAATTTCCGCTTGAAGCAAAAACCATGGCTTGCGTTACTTCCGTTTTAGCAGAAACGTTGCCGTAACGCACGTTCCAAGCGCCGACTGAATCGAAGTAAAACTCGGCCGCTCCGTTGGAATCCAATTCGCGCGCAAAAACGTCTCCGGAAGGCGAAACGAAATCTACGCTGCCAGAAGCAGGTGCGCCTGCCTCGAACACGTACGCATTGTGGCTGCCTGCACTTATTTCGGATGCAATCCGCACTTCGGCGGCGCCTGCAGTCGCAACAAAAGCCAAGGCTAATACAAAAGTTAAAATAGCCATTCCGTTTAGCTTAAGGCGTTGCATATAATTATACGGTTGGCGTATATATTAATTGCGCAACCTTGTTCCACAATTTATTCCGGCCTGCGTTTTTTCTTTCCAAAAAACTTTATTGCCGTTGCAAGTTCCTTGTGAGTTTTAGCGTATTTTTCGAGGGGTATTCTTTTTTGCTGGGCGTCGCAGGCTTGAACTAGTGCAGTTGCACCTGCTTTGGTTCCTTCAGGGTGCGCGTGGCAGCCGGCCCCCATTGTTGTTATGAAGTCCGTGTTTCCCATCATGTCAATGAACGGCTTGAGCAGCAGGGGATTTAATCCGCCTGAAACAATTGGGCAGCACTTCTTCATTCCCCTCCAGGAATCGTCTTCGAGGATGACGTGGTGTGCTAAGTCCAAATGGACCAGTTCGATTGCGTTCTTGTCGTTTTCGGGGATCAAGTTCCATTCCTGTTCGAACAAGTGGCCCTTGTCTTTGAAGTGCAGTATGTTGTGTGCTGCGACCACGTCTTCTTCGGGGGTGCCTTTCATTTTGCCTACGCCTGCTGTGCCAGTGTGGATTCCTGAAGCGCCTGCAAGCCGCGCGAACTTGGAGAGTACGAGCACGGAAAAACCAAACGGGTTTTCGGGCCGCGTGAACGCACCGTGCCCTGCACGGTGGAAGTGGATGAACACGTCGGGATAACGCCGCCGCAGCGTCTGGACTGCGGTCCAGCCTGCCATTATTCCGTCTATGAGGAAGGCGTAACTTCCTGGTTCGAAGCCGGCGTTGCGAATCATTTCACACCGCGTTATCATCGTGTCGCAGTCGGCTGCCGACACGTTGAACGAATGCACTTTCTTCTTCCCAGTTTTTTTGATTGCCTTGTCCATCGCCTGCTTGACGTGTTTGACCATTTTGTAATAGGGACAGAAGTCCTGGTCGGCTTGCGGCTCGTCGTTTTTTACGAAGTCGCCTCCGCCGACCCAGAAGTCGTAGCATACTTCGGCGTACTCTGCGGAAGTCAAGCCCATCTTTGGCTTTACTATTGTGCCTAAAATGGGGCGGTTATAGACCTTCAGGTACTTGCGCATGTCGTCTAGCGTGTAGCTTGGTCCGTCGTATTGTTCGAGCATCGCAGGTGGAAACCACACGTCCAACAGCTTGAGGCCGTCGACTTCCTTCATTCCCAAAACGTTTCCGACTAAGTAAGTGAGGATGTTTTGGACGTTTCCGCGGCGGTCGAACAGCCGCCAAGGGTACGCAATCCAAACAAGGTTTCGCTTGGAGTCGGCTTGGTAAACGAGGGCGTTCATTTCTCGCGAGAATGCGGTTTCTGTTTGAACCTTGAAGTTGGTTCCGGTGGACGACTCGGCGGCTATTTCAGCGGCTGCTTGCAGGAAATTAAGGCCGCGGCCTGGAACCAGCCTGAAGGCAGTGAGCATGTACTCGCCGTTGCGCGGGTTTTTCAGGCCGAAGTCCACGTAGGCCTTCTGCTTGTCGTTAAGTGTCTTCAAAAACTGTCTTGCGTCTCCCGTTGCCAAATGCATCACCTTGGATTATGCCTGCAATTGGCAGGTAGCCGATTAATTTAAAGGTAGCCGAACTAATCGCCGCATGGTGTCGCGTGAAGAGAAAGTAATCCGGGTACTCGATTTGGGCTGCGGGACGCGAGGATTCGGCACGCGGTTGCGAAGAGGTTTTCCTTCCATTGGATAGATTATGTGGGAGTTGACGCGTTGCTTGATCGTTCTTACAGCGGGGTGGAGCATCCTGATTTTAATGAGTCTTTCCATGAGGGGCGCCTGAGTTTTGCTAGTCTTTCAAGGTTGGATGAGCAGTTAAAGGAAATCGCGGGCGGAAAAAAGTTTCACGAAATATAATTGGTCGTGCCTAGTGGTTATATGAGTGACATGAGCGGCGATCCTCGTGGCTGGAAAGCGGTTTCAGAAGTGCTTGAGTCGAACGGCAGGGTTTACTCAATGTGGGATGCGGGGCATTTATTACTGAATGGCTCGCTATCGTCGGTTGCTGCCATGGATCAGCACTTACGTCTGACGGGTAGTTTAGGGATAGAAAAATTTCCATCAGAACTGAAGAATGTCCTGGCCAGAAACGAGGGCGTAATAAAGGATAGCATTGCCAAAAGCGGGTTGTAAGTTGAAAAATAAGGCGTAGAACATTCGCTAATAAAAATGGGTTTGCGTGCGGGATGGCGTCTAAAAGGGTGGTTTGACCTAAATAGCGAAAAAGCGGCCCGGATTGGCGCGCGCTTTAAGAAAATTGCAGAAAAATATTCCGAGCCAGAAAGCGCGGATTATGGCGTGCACTTTATGATCCTGCGCAAGCCGCCTGCCAAGAATTAGGGGAGCTATCTCGCCGCGAGCTTGATGTCTTGGGCGGTTACGGTCTTGCGCCCCGCGTGTTTGGCGAGTTGTACTGCTTTTTGGGAGATGTCTGAGGCGACTTCTTCGAGGACGTCGGCTAGGGCTTCTGTCGCGTCTGTGCTTACGCGCTCTGCTCCTGCCTTGCGGATGAGGCGTTCAACGGGTGCTAATGGGATGTCGGTCATTTTTACACCTACCTAAAATATACGTGATTGCAACAAGATTGTTGCTTGTAAGAAAGACAAGAGCGCGGGATTTATTAAAACCTTGCGCCGCTTTTGTCTGTGAATTCGGAGAAGGAGGGCTCTTGTTTGGGTTTGGAAGGGGATGCAGCGGCGTTTTTTGAAGGCCTGCCTTTGCAAAAGGGGGCGATGCAGCCGCGGCAATACCAGTTGACTGCCGCGCGTAACATTCTTGAGAAAGGCAATGCGTTGGTGGTAATGCCCACTGCGTTGGGTAAGACGTTTGTTGCGTTGCTGGTGATGGCGGGCGTGCTTAAGCGCAACCCTTGCGCCAAGTTGTTGTTTTTGGCTCCCACTAAGCCGTTGGCTGCCCAGCAGGCGCAGCGTATTAAAGCAACATTGGAACTCGAAGGCAGTGTTGAGTTGCTTACCGGGGAAATGCCTGCTGAAGAAAGGAAGGCGGTTTACGAAAAGGCGCAAGTGGTTTGTGCAACTCCGCAGTGTGTGAACAACGACGTTCGAAAGCGGGGGTTGGACCTTTTTCAGTATGCGTTCATTGCTTTCGACGAGGTTCACCGCATGGCTGGCGATTACGCTTACGTGCCGATTGCCGAAAAAGCGAGGCAGAACCCGGCTATATTGCTTCTTGGTTTGACTGCGTCGCCGTCTTCAGAGAGAGCCAGGATTTCGGGAATGAGGGAACTTCTGGCAGTGAAGTGGCTGGAAGTGAAAGACGAGTCGGACGAGGAAGTGGCGGGGTTTGTTCAAGATGTTGAAGTGGACACGGTTTTCGTGGAATTGCCTGAAGAAATGAAGGAATTGAGCCGCGTGTTGCGGGGGCTGTTGTCCGAAAGCATTTCCAACCTCAAGGGATTGGGTTATGAGGCGGTTATGAAAGAGCCTAACAAGCGCCAGTTGTTGCTGCTGCAGTCGGAAATGCGGCGCCGTATTCCGTCTTCCTACCGTGCGTTGAGCGAACTTGCTCGCGCAATGAACTTGATGCATGGCTTGGACTTGCTTGAAAGCCAGGGTATAAGCGCGTTGCTGTCTTTTTTGGACGGCTTGCTTACGCGCAAGAACCCTTCGAAGGCAGTGGTGCGGCTTTCAACCGACCCGCGTATTGCCGTATTACGCGGCCGTTGCCATTCTCTTATTGAGAAGCAGGAAATCGAGCACCCTAAGATTGCGGTTTTGAAGCAGATTGTCGGCGAAGCGGCTTCAACTGGAAAAACTTTGATTGTTTTCGTGCATTTCCGTGATTCTGCCAAGAAACTTTTGAAGGAACTTAATTCGTTGCCGGGCGTGGACGCGCGGCTTTTAGTCGGCCGTTCGGGAGACGACGGAATGAAGCAAAAACAGCAAATCGGTTTGCTTGACTCGTTTCGTGCAAAGGAATTCAACGTATTGGTTGCAACGTCTGTTGCGGAAGAAGGGCTGGACGTGGTTTCGGTTGATGAAGTGATTTTTTTTGAGGCAGTTCCCTCCGAGGTTAGGTTGATTCAGCGCAGGGGACGCGCAGGTCGTATTAAAGCAGGCAAAGTAACGGGTATAGTTGCCAAAGGGACTAAGGACGAGGCATTCTACTGGGTGTCTAAACGAAAGGAAGGCAAGATGAAGCGGTTGCTTAAGAAAATGAAGGACGAAATCGGCGTTGCAGCTGCACAGTTGGAGTCGGTTGTAACCGCGGTTGCGCCGGCTTCGCGTGGTGATGCACCTGTCGAAAAGCCACTCGGGAAAAAAGAAGGCCAGCTTAAGATGGATGAATTCTTTTAATGCGTGTTCTTTTGATAAAGCAAGTGAAGTTGATTTGAAATGCAGGCACTGGAATTTTCCGTCGATTTGAAAGAACCGCTGGTGTTCGTCGACGACCGCGAGGAGTTTAACGAGGTTACCTCGCGTTTGGAGCAGTTAGGTGCGCGTTTGAAAATCCAGCGTCTGGACGTAGCTGATTTCGTGGCCTCTCCGCGCGCGGGAATCGAGCGCAAGGCGTACTCTGATTTGGAATCGAGTATTATCGACGGCCGGTTGTTTCAACAAGCGCTGGAACTCAAACGCAATTTCGAACGGCCCCTTGTTGGAGTAGTAGGCAGCGGCGCCTGCCGCATTAACGGTAAGGCATTGCGGGGTGCGTTGATTTCGATTTCAATAGACTACGGGATTCCCGTGCTTTTTTTCGAAGACGACGTTTCACTTGGCGACTTTATTTTTCACGTTGCCTTCCGTGAGCAGCTTGCACCTGCAAGGGAACAACGGCTGCGTTTGGAGAAAAAGAAGTCTGTCCTTTCCGAGCAACAGCGGTTCGTGGTCGAAAGCCTGCCTGGCGTGGGGCCTTCTGCTGCCAAAAAACTGTTGGCGCGCTTTGGAAGCGTTGCGGAAGTCTTCGACGCCCACGAGGACGAGCTGTGCCAAGTTGACGGAATAGGAGTCGAAAAAGCGCGCGAAATAAGGAAGGTAACCGCAGCCGAATATTTTGAGCCCGGTTCTTGAAGTTATTCCGTTGCACTCATTTGGAACGTGTCGTGAAACTTCTTTGTCAGCTTGAGCGCGCGTGTGTTGCCGTGTTTTTCGGCAGTAACGTATCCTAGGTTGCGTAGTTCGTGGACGTACAAGTAGATTTCGCCCCTGAAGTATTTTTTCAACTCGCTTTGAAGCAACTGTCCTTTCTTCGCAACCAGTCCCAGGATTCGGGATGCCTTGCGAGTCATTTCCACGTTTTTCGAAAGCTTTGCAACCGACGCGACGTATTGCGAGCGCACTTGAAGCGTGGCTTCCCCGTTTTCGGCAAGGTCAACTTCCATTGCGCTGCTGCGTTCGTCGTACTCTTTTTTGAGTTTTTCAACAAGCCGCCTTGCGTCCTGCACGCGGATGTTGTTGGCCGTCATTGCCAAGTCCGCCAGTGGCAGGGGCTTGTTGGAAAGAAACAAAGCCGCTTCTATTATCTTCAACGAATCCTGTTTCGCAGTAGCCAGCTTGGTCTGCATGCTTTCTTCTTCTATTTCTTCTGACTCCGTAACTGCAACGGGCGGTCCGCCTGCTTGTGTTTCTGGCAAGTCATCCATTGTAAAAACCCGTTATTTCATTCGTTGCGCTGCTTTTTAAGCGGTATTGCGTGTGGTGTAAACCAGGGCTAGTGCCGACCGCCTGTTTTTATTAAGCCCTTTGGTCAAAAGGTAGTTTGGCTGCGTTCATGCTATTTGCGGTTTTGTGGACGCAGACTAACGGATGCCTTTCGTTTGCGACTGGCGTCATTGGAACAAAGAGGGATTTACTTTGGAAAAGGGTTTTTTGGTTGCGCAGGAAAAGTACTTGGAAGCAGGCATTCACATTGGCACGAAGACGAAAAACGGCAGTATGAGACAATTCATTTTCAAAGCCCGTGAAGACGGCCTGCACGTGCTTGACCTTAAGAAGACCGACGAACGCGTGCGCGCTGCGGCAAACCTCATGAACTCGATTGCACCTGAATTCGTTTACGTAGTGGGCGCCAAGGAAAACGCCCGCAAGGCAGTACAAAAATTCTGCGAGCTTACCGGTTGCACTCCATTAATCGGAAGGTTTACGCCCGGCAGGTTCACCAACCCCGCGCGTGAAGACTTTGTCGAGCCCAAAATGGTGTTCGTAATCGACCCTGCTGTCGATAAGCAGGCGGTTAACGAAGCTTTTGAAATCAACGTTCCCGTGCTCGCGTTCTGCGACACCAACAATAACCTTCGCCGCGTCGACCTCTGCGTGCCCACAAACAACAAGGGACGCAAGGCAATCGCACTCTTACTTTGGATAATTGCGCGCGAGCTGCTCAAAAAGCAAGGCAAACTGGTTGCGGACGAAGAGTATGTCGTAACCCGCGAAGAATTCGAAGCGTAATTCCTGCTGGTTTTTATACTTCTTTTTTCTTTTCCTCCTTAGGCAATCCGCTGGTTCTTTCTAGGGCCGGCGAAAACAAGGAGGCGTATTGGGATGAGTGGAGCGAAGCGCAGAGCAGTAATAATAGGTGCAGCGGGAAGGGACTTTCATAACTTCAACACTTTCTTCCGCGACAACCCCTCTTACGAAGTTGTTTGCTTCACTGCAGAACAAATTCCCGGCATTGCCGGCCGTAAATACCCTCCTGTATTGGCAGGCGCTTTCTATCCATTAGGAATTCCAATTGAAGAGGAAAAAAACCTCGAGAAGATAATAGAACAAAACAACGTCGACATTGCAGTGCTTTCCTACAGCGACCTTCCGTACTCTAAAGTAGGGAATATTTCGGCACGCGTTAACGCGGCTGGAGCCGACTTCTGGCTACTGGGTCCTAATGCAACTCAAATAAAAGCGGAAAAGCCGGTTGTCGCAGTATGTGCGGTTCGCACGGGCTCTGGAAAAAGCCAAACCAGCCGTTATATCTCGAAATTATTGAACGAAGCAGGCCGTAAATGCGTTGCAATCCGCCATCCTATGCCGTATG
Organism: Candidatus Micrarchaeota archaeon CG1_02_51_15; assembly: GCA_001871495.1. Classification (GTDB taxonomy): domain Archaea; phylum Micrarchaeota; class Micrarchaeia; order Norongarragalinales; family UBA8480; genus UBA8480. The sequence continues at coordinate 40,354 of MNVG01000007.1, read as the reverse complement.
GCGACTTGGCAAAACAAGCCGTCCAACGCTTTGCATCGTATGCCGACTTGGAAAAACACGAGTGTACCATTGAAGAAATGGAGGAGTATGAGCCTTACATAGAACGCGGCTTGGTTGTTTACGCAGGAGTCGATTACCGCGCAATTCTCAACGAAGCCCAAAAAGAAGCCGACGTAATTCTCTGGGACGGTGGAAACAACGACTATGCCTTCTTTGTCCCCGACTTGCTGATTACCGTTGCAGATCCGCACCGACCCGGTCACGAAATATCCTATTATCCTGGTGAAGTAAACGTCCGCATGGCGGATGTAGTTATAATCAACAAAGTCGACTCGGCCAAGCCCGAAGATATTGCGTTAGTTGAAGAAAACGTACGTAAAGCCAATCCCTACGCTAAGATAATCAAGGCAGTAAGCAAGGTTACGTTAGAACGCGAGAACGAATTGCGCAACAAGCGCGTTCTCGTTATAGAAGACGGGCCCACTCTCACGCATGGCGACATGAATTACGGCGCGGGAATTGTTGCAGCCAAAAAAGCAAGCGCGGTTGTTATCGACGCACGTCCTTACGCAGTCGGCTCGATAAAAGCCACTTACCAAAAATACTCGCACTTGGACGCAATACTGCCTGCAATGGGTTACGGTCAAAAACAAATGGACGAACTCAGGCAAACTATTGAAAACGCTTCAAAAGACATTGACGCAATAATAATCGGAACGCCAATTGACCTGGCCGGACACATCCGCATAAACAAACCCTGCCACCGCGTTACCTACGAATACGTGGATGCAAACGCCGAGCTCAAGAAAATCCTGCAAGAAAAAAGAATACTGTGAACGCACGGTTATTGATAGCTGCGGAACCACTTTTCGTATTCCTTGTGGGTTGCAAAGCAACGGACAACCCAAAGTATGGGCGCGGTTGCATTGTCTTCAACGTCGAATACGAGCCGCGCCTGTCGCGTTACGTCTTCCGCGTGGTGCGGGACTCCGTGCTGCAAGTGGCGCCGGGGCGGCAAGGACAATAGTTTCTTAAAATGGCTTTGGAAAAACTGTTTGAGTTGTCCGTCAAGGGAACAAAAGTCCTGCTGGGCCTCCTCGGAAAACACTATTTTCACGGTTTCAGCCCCGCTTTCCTCATTAATTCCTCGTAAGAATAGGTTTTGGTTGCGCCCGACTTCATTCGCGCCACCTCGATTCCAACTGCCTTGTGCACCAAATGCGCCTCTTCCTCGTCAATCTCACGCGCGTAAACAACCAACGCCTGACGAATAATCTCGGTCTGATTGCCTGCGTAGCCCCGTTCAATCAAACGGTTTATCACTGCCTCGTAAGGCGCGCCCAAATTAACATTCATACACACACACTCTGGATGATTATCTAATACCTACTTGTTACGCATTTGACAATAAAAAGTGTTCTGTCCAAGTTTTTAGTGGACACAAAGAGTATTTATTTTTAAAAGTGGACATAATCGGTGTGGCGTTTGTTGAGAAAGTTGAGAAGGGAGGCCGGGACTATTACTTTGTGAGTGCAAGCCACCGCCTTCCCGGCGGCGGCTGGAAGAAGCTACGCCGGTACTTCGGTTCGGTTTCGCCTTCTGAAGAAGAGGTTGATGCTGCTGGCCGTGAGCTGGGAGAAGAGGCGAGGAGGCTGGGAGTAACCTCGCCTGACGAGTGGGTGGTTGTAGAAGAGTTTCCGGAAAAGCCGCCTGGGCGTGCTCGGCCTTTGACGGTGTTGGCGATAATGGAGCGGATGGGCGTTAACGACTTGATAATCGGGGTTCCCGGTTTGAAGCGCGTAGCGATCTCAAGCCGTAATGGCCAGGCGGATATGATTCTAGCCGCGCGTCCGCTTGCTCGGGCTTCAAACTTGATTTTCAAAAAGGTCTTGAACGAGCCGGAGTGGGCTGAGGCGGTCAATCGGTTAGTGGTTGATGCTTCTTCTTCGGCATTCAATTATTTCGGCTCTTTTCCGCAGGATTTTTCTTCATTTGAAGACTCGGAGTTGTCCGAAATTTTTCAAGAGGCTACGCGCGTACGGATCGACTGTCACGAAACCGGCATTTCATGGGTTCCGCTGGATATGGTTGAAAACCCGCCTCTTTCTGCTTATTTAATGGAGTATATTTCAAAGCGCGCCAAGGGACTAAGTGCAGGGAGCATTTTTTCGATTTTGACTACGCCGCTTGTGTACAGCAACGCGCAGTGCGAGGAAGCGGCATTAGTTGATTTGGCTATAAAAGTGCAGGTCGATGAAGAAGTTTTAAACTGTTTACCGTCTCGCGGGTTTTTGATGAGGAATTTTTTAATGCATTCAAGGATGCCGACGCCCGGCTGTACCGCTTGTTCTGCAACCATGTTGAAAAGTTCAAGTGGCTTCCTTTTATGTACGAAGGGCCGGCTTGGAGTGACTCGTTTTTTGCGCAAACGATGTCGTCGTTGTTACGCGACCGGCCGCGGCTGGGTTCGCTGAAGGAGGAACTGCGTTCGCGGCGCGAGGAACTAGAGCAAACTCAGGAAAATTATTTGAAGTCATTAGGGGTTGACGACAAGCACGCGCGGTTGTTCGAGATTGCCCGCGAAATAGTGCGGGGAAAAGGATTGCGTAAAGACGCAATTTACTTCGCGGCTTACAAGTCGGTTCCCCTTCATAAAGAGATTGGCCGCCGGCTCGGTTTGACGCTGGATGAAGTAAATTACTTGTTTCCGTGGGAAATTCCCGCTCTACTAAAAAAAGGTGAAAAAGTTTCGCCTGACGAAATGAAAGCGCGTCACAAGCGATACTTGGTCCTGTCGGAAAACAACGTTGCAAAAATTCTTGTAGGTGACGTTGCAGATACGTTTTTCAACAGTATGGGTATTGCGGTTACGTCCGTGGACAAAGGGATTCGCGAGCTCAAGGGGCAGTGTGCCAGTCCGGGCCAAGGCCGTGGCATCGTGTGTATAGTCAATTCTCCGGAGGATCTGCCGAAAATGAATGCTGGCGACGTACTGGTTTCGCACGCCACCGACCCGTCTCTTGTAGTGGGAATGAAGAAAGCGTCTGCAATAGTCACCGACATGGGCGGCATTGCCTGTCACGCTGCAATCGTTTCCCGCGAACTCGGCATTCCTTGCCTCGTCGGAACGAAGACCGTAACAAAGTCGTTCAGGGACGGCGACTTGGTTGAAGTGGACGCGACTCACGGTGTAATTCGCCGTATTGTTGCCGGCGAGTGAAGGCAGGGCTTTTTCAACAGGTCTGCCTAGTGTTTACTTATGCGTAGTCCCGCGGTTGCAGGCGCGTTCTATCCGGGAACCAAGGAAGAGTGCGAGCGTATGCTTTCTGGGTTTCAATCGCGTTGTAAAACCGATTTTGCAGGCGACGTGGTTTCCTGTGTTGTTCCTCACGCCGGCTGGGTTTATTCCGGGTTTACTGCGATGCATTCTTTTGCGGCATTGAAGCAAACGTGCGTTGGAAAAAAAGTCAAGAAGCCTGTTTTCGTAATCTTGTGCCCCAATCACTCCGGTTGCGGTGCGGAAGTAGCCGTAAGTACGGAAAACTGGCTTACTCCATTAGGCGAAGCCAAGTGTTCCCAAAAGACAGTTGCGGCGGTTATCAATTCGTCGGAATTCGTTTCTGCAGACGACGCTGCGCACGCTCGCGAACACTCGGCGGAAGTCCAGCTTCCATTTCTGCAGTTTCTTTTCGGAAAAGATTTCGAATTCGTTGCAATCGCGTTGATGCGCCAAGAACTTGAAGTTGCAACCGATTTGGCTAAAGCGACTGCAGTTGCGGCTAAAAATTTAAGGCAACCCGTTTTTATGATAGCCAGCAGCGATTTGACTCACTATGAACCGGCCCGTCAGGCGAAGGCAAAAGACGAATATTGCTTGGAAGCCGTTTTGAAACTCGACGCAGCTGGGTTCATGAAGAGAGTGGAAGAACGCGACGTTAGTGCCTGCGGGCCTTGTGCAATTGCGGCTTCAATAGAGTATGCCTTGCTTAATGGTGCTAAAGAAGCAAGCGTGTTACATTTTAGCAACTCGGGCGCGGTTTCTTGCAACGCGCGGGTAGTAGACTATGCTTCTGCCGTGTTTTTCTAAAAACGGTTTTCAGAAGCTCCAATCGTGTTTCTCTTCGAGTTTCGGCGGGCTTTGCTGCCAGACTCCTGCAATCAAAGCGAGTATGAAAAAAGCTATTGCTGTACTGGCGTTGGTTGCAATTACTGCTTCGTAAGCGCCGACTAGTGCGAGTATCGTTGATGCGCTTAAGTTCCAGCTTGCGCTGGGCATCGCCTCTTCCGCGTTTGACTCGAACGCGTTCTTGTACATTCGCTCCCACCTCCATAGAGGCTAATTTTTGCTTGCGGGGGAGTATAAGGGCAGAGAAAGGAGGGCAAACATTCTTTTTGGATTTACCTCCTTGGGGTTTGCTGCCCGAACCTTTCTCTTGCCCTTCGTCGGACTCATTGTCCAGCGAGCGCGAATTCTGTTCCGTTATTCTGGATTTGCCTCTAATCAAATTATATTACCTGCTCACTTAAAAGCCTTTGTATTACTAACGAAATAGTTGTAAAATAAAATAATTGTGCGTTTAATTACAGGATAGTTTGTTTTTTCATTGCGTTTTGTAAGTTTTTGGTTGTTTTGTAGATTTGTTGACTGTTTTTAAATTTTTGCGTTGTTGTTCTATAGTCTTTAAACAAGAGGTTGGTTTTTGAATGGAGTCTGTTTCAGGTGTTGTTGAAAAGGTGGTGGGGGAACTGGAGTTTTTGCGGTTGCCTTTCAAGTACGACTTGGTTAATTTGTCGGCGTTGGCTCGGTTTATTCACTCCGATGTCGAGAAGCAAGTTGGAAAGCCGGTTTCAATTGATGCTATTGCTATGGCCATCCGTAGAAGTTACCGTTCTTTTTCGAAGAAGAGGGAGGATTCGTTTGCCGCATTTGCGGCGCGGTCTAAACTGATTTTGCGCGCAGGTTTTTTCGTGGTTCACTTGCGGCCGGTTCCGAAGTTGTATGAGTTGTTGTTGGATTTGGAGAAGTCAGTAAACTGGGCGGTTGGAGAGAAAATGTATTTGATGTTGAGGAGTGACGAGATTACTGTTGCGGGTAGTCACAAGTTTTTGGGAGAGGTTTTGAAGCTTGTTGAAAAAGGCGATGTTTTGGAGAAAAGGGAGGACGTAACCACGTTGACTATTTTCTTCGATTCGGGGGCGTTAGAAGTTCCGGGGCTGTTTAACTTTTTCACCGAACAGCTTGCCGCAAGCGGGGTTCCTATTTTGGGCGGTTTTTCAACTTATCATATTCTGAGCTTTTTCCTCCAAGATGATGATACTGTTAGGGCGTATAATGCTTTGAATAAGGCGATTCGTCGTATTCAACAGCGTGGGCTTGGCGGGGGTTCGGCGTAACATGGTTCCGTAACGTTGAAAAGCCTGTGGCGCCATGTATTGGATTATGCTTGATGAGGTCGTGCGCAAGCACGCGTTGAAGAATGCATTCGATTACGGCAAGGCGCAGCCGGGGTCTGTTATTGCAAAAGTTGTTGCGGAGTTGCCCGACTGCAAGGCGGACATGAAAAGTACTATGGCTGTGGTTGTAAAAGGGGTCGCCGAGGTTAATGCGCTTTCGCGTGCTCAAGTAGAGTCCGAGGTTAGCGGGTATTCTTTTCCCGAGAAGAAACAGCGCGACTGGTTACCTGAACTCGAGTGGGCGCTTGGCGGAGCGGAAGTGAATACGCGTATTGCCCCAAATCCCAGCGGTTATGCACACATGGGGCACGCCAAACAGGCTATTTTGGGTGATGAATACGCAAGGAAGTACGGTGGAAAGTTTTGGCTGCGTTTCGAAGACACTGACCCTCGTACCAAGAAGCCAGTTCCCGAGTTTTACGAACTTATTTTAGAGGATTTAGAGTGGCTCGGCTGTAAGATTTACAAAGTGGTCAAGCAGAGCGAGCGTCTTCTTATTTATTACGATTATTGCGAGCGCCTGATGCGGGCGGGAAAGGCGTATGTTTGCACGTGTGCCAAAGAGGAGATGCAGAAAAACCGTTTGGAGGCCAGAGCGTGCGCTTGCCGTGGCCAATCGTCTTCTCACGCTCTTTTAGAGTGGAAGAAGATGCTTGACGGTGCTTACGCTGAAGGTGGTGCGGTTGTTCGCATTAAGACGGAAGTGGACCACCCTAATTCTTCGATACGTGATTGGGTGATGTTGCGTATAGTCGACGAGGCTCATCCGGTTACGGGTAAGAAGTACCGGGTTTGGCCGCTGTATAATTTTGCAGCGGCAATAGACGACCATGAAATGGACATTACTTTGGTTACTCGCGGGAAGGAACACGAGTTGAATGCAATAAAGCAGGGGTACGCGTATGCTGCTTTCGGTTGGACGCAGCCCCACTCGATAGAAACCGGCGTGCTGAAAATCCGAGGGGGTTTGGAGCACAAGAGCGATATTCGTGATGCGATTGCGCGCGGCGAGCTTTCGGGTTGGGACGATCCGCGTGCGCCTACTCTTAGAGGAATGAAGGCGAGGGGAATAGACCCGCGCGCGATTCGCGATTACATAATCAGTTGTGGTGTGGGCAAGAACGATTCTTATTTGGATGAAGCGAAACTTGATTCGTTTAACCGTAAGTACGTTGAGCGTGAACGCAATGCGGTTGTTTGACGCGTCTTTTGCGTAACCTGTACTTATTTAAACGTTGTTTGGCATTAGTTTGATGCTCGTTTTAAAGAGCCTATGATATGAGGTGTTTTGAGGTATGGCGAAGTCTTACGTGAAGTTCGAGACTCCTGCTGACGTGCAGGCAAAGGTGCTTGAGATTATAGAAGGCGCCAAGAATTCAGGTTCGGTGCGCAAGGGCACTAATGAAACTACCAAGGCAATTGAACGCGGTGACGCAAAACTTGTTGTCATTGCAGAAGACGTTGATCCTGAGGAAATCGTAATGCACTTACCAAGCTTGTGCGAGGAGAAGAAGATTGCGTTTGTTTACATTGCAGAAAAAACTGCGTTAGGCAAAGTTGCAGGGTTGACGGTGGGCACTGCTGCAGTCGCGGTAACCAAGGCCGGATCGGCCGAGGCTGCGCTGAAGGAAGTGCTGGCCAAAACCGGCGCGCTTGTTGCTGAAAAGGCGGAAAAGACTTCAGAGCCTGTCAAGGTCAAGAAGAAGCCGGCTGCCAAGAAGGCGGTTGCCAAAAAGGAGAAACCTGTTGAGGAGCCCAAGGCGGTTGAAGCGTCTGCCGAGGCTGCAGGCAAGTAAAAAGGTTGGTTTTGAATGGTTGAAAAAAAAAAATCGGCTAGCGTGTCAACTGCCCGACCTCCTGCAAAGGAGGCAGGGCAATTGCCTGCTGCAGCAAGCTCAAGGCCTGCTGTTGCGTCTTATTCCGACGCAAGTCCGGCAGAGGTAATGGAGATCGTCGGGAAAACAGGGGTTTTTGGGGAAGTTAACCAAGTAATGTGCAAGGTTTTGGACGGCCGCGACCGCGGTCGGGTAATTCGCCGAAACATTAAAGGCTCTGTTCGCAAGGGAGATATTGTCTTGCTTCTTGAAACTGAGCGCGAGGCGCGTCCGTTGAAGACCAAGAAAAAAGTGTGATTTGAATGGTTTCTTGTACTCATTGTGGAACGCAAGTTCCTGTAGGCACGGGGTTTATCGTGTTCAAACGCGATGGCACTGGGTTGAATTATTGTTCGCGCAAGTGTCTGCAGAACAGTACCAAGATGAATCGCAATCCTCGCAAGCAGAAGTGGACTGCACATTACGTCAAGGGCAAGACGGAGTCGAGCAATACGCGTTCGGCACGCGTCGTCGGGCAGGCCAGTCCGACGAATTGACGGCGTTTGTCTTTAGTTGGTGCGTTTAATGCCGTTGGGAAAATTTGATTGCAGGGCTATGGAGCAAAAGTGGCAGGCCAATTGGGAGACGAAGGGAATCTATTCTTTTGACAACGACGATTCCAAGAAGCCTGTTTACTTTATCGATACGCCTCCTCCGTTTCCCACTGGCGAGTTTCATATGGGCGGGGTCTTGAATTGGAGTTATATTGACTTCAGTGCACGCTTCCATCGCATGCGGGGTTATAATGTGTTGTTTCCGCAGGGTTGGGATTGTCATGGTTTTCCGACTGAAGTTAAAGTCGAGAAAAAGCACGGGCGTAACTTGAGTCGGGCGGAATTTCGTGAAAAGTGCTTGGAGTGGACGCATGACGTTGTAAGCACGATGAAAACGCAGATGCGGCAAATGGCTTTTTCTATAGACTGGAATTACGAGTATTACACGATTAATCCTGAGTACTATAAGGTAGTGCAATATTCCTTGCTTAAGATGTTCGAGCAGAAGCTGGTTTATCACGCGCAGCATCCTGTGTTATGGTGTCCTACGTGCGCGAGCGCAATTACCAAGGCCGAAACTGAAGAAACCCAGCGCGAAACCGTTTTCAACTACCTTAAGTTCGAATGTGCTTCTGCCGTTGATGGAGTGCTACTTATTGCAACAACTAGGCCTGAGCTTTTGCACGCTTGCGTCGCGGTTTTTGTCCATCCTTCCGACGCGCGTTATTCTGCGCTGGTAGGTAAGACTGCCGTCACTCCGTTGTATAACAAAGAGGTTCCGATAGTTGCCGATGTCGATGTTGACAAGGAGTTCGGAACAGGGGTAGTAATGGTTTGTACCTTCGGTGACAAGTCGGACGTTGTTTGGACTTACCGTCACAAACTCTCGGTAATAGAGGCGATGGACGGGCGGGGGCGGCTGAAGAACTCCGGGCTTTACGACGGCATTGCCGGACATTCCGCAAAACTGAAAATAATTGAAGACTTGCAGCAAAAAGGGTTTGTAGAAAAGCAGGAAAAACTTGTGCAGACCGTAAAGCTTCACGACCGTTGCAAGAAGCCTATAGAGTTGCTGAATTCACTTCAGTGGTTCATAAAGCTTAAGGGCGTGGAGGACAAGGTGAAGCAAGCCGCTTCTTCAATGGAGTGGTATCCCGAGCACGCTTACCAGTTGTTGGCTGACTGGGCTGACGGCTTGGAGTGGGATTGGTGTATTTCGCGTCAGCGTGTTTTCGGAATTCCGTTGCCTTTCTGGTACTGCGACTGCTGTGGTGAGGTGCTCTTGCCTTCAGTCGAGTCCTTGCCTGTTGACCCGGCCAAAGACAAGCCTCCTGTTGAAAAGTGTTCTTGCGGCGGTGCCTTCGTCGGGGAAAAAAGCATTTGCGACGGTTGGGTCGACTCTTCAATAACTCCACTTTTTGTTGCCGGCTGGCCGTTTGACCAAAAGAAATTCGAGCACCTATACCCTGCTGCGGTGAGGCCGCAAGGTACGGACATAATCCGTACTTGGGCGTTTTACACCATTCTCCGTTGTATCGTACTTGTTGGCGCGCCGCCTTTCAAACAGGTTTTGGTAAACGGAATGGTTTGCGGCGAAAAAGACGGCAAGAAAATGAGCAAGAGCCTGGGCAACTATGTGGAAGCCAAAGATGTGGTGGCTCGTTCTTCAGTTGATGCATTGCGCCAATGGGCGGCGTTGAGCGGTTCGACTGGAAAAGACAATATTTTTTATTGGAAGGACGTTCTGTTTGCGCAAGGCTTTCTAAACAAGCTGTGGAATGCCTCAAAGTTCGTGGAAAAGGCCACTGTGGGTGCTGCTGATTGCAGGCCGGACAAGCTTCGCCTTAGTGATGAATGGATTTTGAGCAAATACGAGCGCTTGGTTAAGAAGACGACCGACTCGTTGCGCGCCTACGATTTCTATTCTGCTCTTACTTCTATTCATTCGTTTACTTGGCACGACTTGTGTGACAATTACTTGGAGGACGTCAAATACAGGGTTTACGGGGATGATGTGGATTCCAAGCAGGCTGCCCAGTGGACGCTGCGCCGAGTGCTTGAAGGCGTTTTAAGGCTTCTAGCGCCGTTTGCTCCCTATTCTACTGAGGAGATTTATTCCCAGCTTTACTCTAAAGGCGAAAGCATCCATTCCTGCAAGTGGCCCGACGCGGAAGAAGAGTATTTAAATGACGGAGTGGAAAAAATTGTTGGAGCACTGCACGAAGTCCTTTCGGCAGTGCGAAAATACAAGGCGACCAACGCTCTTGCCTTGAGTGAAGAGCTATCTTCTGCAACCGTGATTGCTCCTGAAACTACGTTGAAGGAGTTGGCCGATGTCGAAGAGGAAATGAGGAACGTCGGAAGGATAAAAACCGTGTTGTTCAAGGCCAAAGAAGAGGGCGAACTGGAAGTACAACTTAGTGTTTAATGAGGAAAAAAAGAAAGTAAGGAAGTGTGTTGTTTATGGCAAGAATGCATTCAAGAAAACGCGGGCGGAGCGCGTCATCAAAACCCGTTTCAAAGACGGCCCCTGCTTGGATACAGCAGTCTAAAGAGGACGTGATTGCGCTAATTGAAAAGTTTGCAAAAGAAGACAAGACAGAAGCGCAGATGGGCGCGATACTGCGCGACCAGTACGGCATTCCGTCCGTAAAGGCGTTTTTGGGCAAAAGCATTTCACAGGTTCTTGAAGAGAAGAAGCTTGCGGGCAAATATCCTTCCGATTTGATTGACTTGATACGCAAGGCGATGAATATGCGCAAGCACCTGAAGGAAAACACACGCGATCAAGGAAACCGCACCAAGCTCGGGCATGTGGAAAGCAAGATAAAACGCCTAGTGAGGTACTATCGCGGTAAAAAACTGCCGAAAAAATGGTCTTACGTACCCGAAGAAGCGGCGTTATTGGTGAAGTGATAATCAAATGGCAAAGAAAGTAGTGGATTCATGGAAGTCTAAAAGTTGGTATGCCCTGGTTGCCCCGAAAATATTCAACGAGGCAAAGGTTACTGAAGTTCCTTCGCTTGACGAGGAACACCTGTTGAACCGCGTAATCAACATTCCCTTGAAGGAAATAACGCGCGACCTTGCCCACATGTATTCTTCAGTGCGTCTTCGCGTCACCGAAATCAAGGGAAAAACGGCGTTCACCAAATTCATAGGACACTCCGTTGCACGCGAGTATTTGCACACGCTAATCCGCTGCAGGCGCGATGCCCTTTACGTGGTTTTCGACGCGGTATCCAAGGACGAAGTGGAATTCCGTGTCAAGGCTCTAGTGGTTACGGCACACAATTGCAGTGCTGCACAAAAGACCACTTTGCGCAACCGTGCAGCCGAATTCTTGAAAAAGAAAATAGCACGCGAGCCCTTTGGACAATTCATCCAAGAAGTCCTTTACGGTAAGGCCAGTACTGAAACGTATGGCACACTCAAGAGGCTGGTTCCCCTCCGTCGTGTGGAGATATACAAGACTGAACTCAAAGAAGTGTTCGACGTTGCCGAAAACCAGGCGGTTCCCGGATCCGAGGCTGCGAAGGAAAAGCCCAAGGAACAACCTACTGAAGAGGAAAGCGAATGATCTTCTTATGCAACTGTATGACTGTGTTTACGGCGGCTTTGAAGTAACCGAGCCGCTGTTAACAAAGCTAATCGAATCCAAGCCGGTCCAACGCCTTAAGAAAATAAGCCAGTTCGGCATTCCTTCACACTTGTGCCGCTCGGGTTACAAGGCATTCACTCGCTACGAACACTCTATAGGCGTAATGTTTTTGCTCCGTAGCCTTGGCGCGACGCTTGAAGAACAGGCTGCCGGGTTGCTGCACGACGTTTCCCACACTGCCTTTTCACACATAATCGACTACGTGTTTGGCGACCCAAGTGTGGAAGACTACCAAGATAACCTGCATTCACAGGTCGTATCCGAATCCGAAATCCCAGTAATACTCGCGCGCTATGGCCTGAACGCCGAATCGGTTTCCAATATTGAAAAATTCGGTTTGTTAGAACGTCCTGCGCCCGACCTTTGCGCCGACCGAGTTGACTACGCTTTAAGAGAAATGATGGGATGCGGTCGAGCTGCCGATGCCTGTGTTTGCTACTCCGGATTAATTGTTAACGAGGGTAAAATCGTTTTTTCTTCACTTGAAAAAGCGGCGTTGTTCGCAAACCACTATGCGCGGTTGTATGAAGAACAATGGGGCGACGCCGACTCGCGCGCCCGTTATTTGCTTTTTTCAGAAGCCTTAAAAGCCGCGTTAGCCGACGAAACAATATCCAAGACTGACTTTAAAGAACATGACGTACACGTCTTTTGCAAGCTCGAATCAAGCGTCAATCCCGAAGTCAAAAAGCCCCTGCAGTTGCTTGCCCGCCGCACGCGTTTCCAACCAAGCAGTTCCCGCGAGGCTACGGTGCTTCCTGGGAAGTTCAGGTGCGTGGATCCGCTATTTCTTGAAAAAGGCAAGGCCGTGCGTTTAAGCAGCGTTGACTTGCAGTACGCAAAATTAATAGAAAACCAACGCAAAGCCTACGCTGAAGGGATTAAGGTATTGCTGTAGGTCTGACGCAGGCTAATTTTTTTCAGTGGTAAGTTGCCTTAACGTTGCTGCCAGAGCAGGATTGCTTATCCACAAGCCTACTTCCTCATTGGGATGGGCGGTTTCTTCAGTAAGAAACAGCAAAGCTTGGTCGTCTGCAACTGCCATTCTTGTAGGTAGTGTGCGTTTGTGGAACGAAGTCAGTTGCGTTGCCTCGGGAACCGCATGAGAAGACACCAGGCGCACGTTGACTCCCCGCTGTTTTGCAGAAGTCAATTCAGCTGCATGTGCTTTGAACTTGCGCGCCGCGCCGTCCTTGCTCGACACTATAATCACGTGATCGCTTGCTCCTGAAATCATCGAGCTTAATTTAGAGTAAATAGTTTCCCTGCCTTTAAGGGTCCAGACGTTTTCGCTTGCTTTAAACTTGTCTGCGACTTTGTTTCCCTTTATGCGGGCATTAAGGCTTTCGGCAATCCTTTCTATTGCCGCAATCTCTTGCAAGGCGGTCTCCTGCTTCTGCTTGCCAAGCGTTTTTATCGCCTCGTCGAGCGGCAGTGCCGCGTAACGCACCGGGCGGCCGGGCTGAAGGACCACGAATCCCTTTTCCTGCAGGCTGTTAAGCACGTCGTAAACCCTTGGACGGGGCAGTTCGGCAGTTTCACTCAATTCGCCTGCCGTGCTGGTGTCCGAAGAGTGCAACGCGTGATATGCACGTGCTTCGTACTGATTAAGTCCTAGTTTACGAAGTCCATCAAGTATCTCAGGGTTGTGGGGCATAGAATTCAAAGAATTGAATGTTCTCCGATTTTTAAAGTTATTGTCGTTAACACGTGCCAAGAAAAACCAATCCGTTCGCCTCCCCTTACGGAAGGCATGACATTAATATAGCGAAACCACTATATAAATGTAATTACGTTTCAATAGTAACAAATCAAAAGGTATATATACTAAGTAACCTATAAGTAGTAGTAACAAGCACTGCGGGTGTTGCAGTGCAGGGTGATTTGTCTTTGAAGAAAATAAATTTTGCTTTGCTTGCAGGTGGAATCGCGTTGGTACTACTGTTTTTTGCCAGTGCCGTTTACGCGCTTCCGCTGCATTCTTCGAGTGATTCGGTGACCATTCGGGATTCAACTGAGGCCCGCGTGGTAATTTGGTTCGAGAATCAAGCGGCTGAAGCCCGTGCGTATTCCGTGCAAGCGGATGCAGGCGTGCTTTACGCACAGCTTGATTCCGAAATCGGAGAAGTTGCAGGACGTTCTTCCAAGGCAGTGGTGCTGGGACTGAGTTCCGCGCCCTGTTTGGAAGGCACTTTCCGAGTGCCGGTTACGGTAATTATTTCCAGCGCAAACGGCGTTCAAGAACGGGGTTCAACAAGCGTTCAAGTCCAGGTAGTCCCTTCAAGCCAATGCGCTTCGTATTCCCACGGTTATGACAACTCCAATATCTACAACGGCGAGCACTTGTACTTTGACCCGTCAGAGTATTCGCTGAAGATCAATTCGCGTTCGGACTACCTTAAGATGGAGCCTACTCTAATGCGTCGCGTGCCATTGGAAATTTCCAATTATGGTGCTACGGGTACGTTCGACATTCGCGTGATAGGCGACGTTGACGAACTGCGTCCTTTTCTCTCGCTTGAAAAAATCACGTTAGATCGCAGCGAGGCTAAGAATGTTTACTTCGACGTGCACTCGCAGAAGCTGCCTGAAGGCCAGTACCACTTGTTCGTGCAAGTGCTTAACAATCGGCAGGTGGTTGCCCAAAAAAGCTTTACTTTCAACGTTGCGGCTTCATCGGCAACTGTTCCGTACGCAGCCGCAACTGTTTCGGTCCCACAACAGGACGCCGATGGTTCGCTCATGCGTTTGGTTGCAACAATAACCAATACCGGAAGCGACATTCTCCCTTTGGTGACTGCAACCATTGCAGGCATTCCGAACACTTGGGATGTGCTTAGCCCGGCTCCAATAGACGTACAGCCTGGCGAAACCAAGGCGATAACTGTTTACTTGCGCCAAAATACAGACGAAGGCGCTGAAACGCCGCTGTTAGTGCTTTCAAGTGCAGGCGAAAAACTCTACGAAAAGAAGTTGCCCGCAATCGCGCCGCGCAAGCAAGTAGGAGTAACCGGATTGTTTGCAGGCGTGCTTTCGCAAGACGGCTTGATAGTGCTGTTGATAATCGGAATCGCAGTAGGAATCGCGCTCTGGGCTTCAAACACTCGGACTGAAGACGAGGACGTGACTTCCTACTATCGCAAGAACGCCTACCAACTCAAGCTCAAGCAGATTCGCGACGACGCAGGCGCCCCTGCCCCAGACGGCTTCTGAGCCCTACTTTAGGTTTTTTAAACAGCCTTGCGTTTAGTCTTGTCTAAATGGACGAAAAAGCGCAGGGCGCAATAGAATACCTTCTACTAGCCGGGGCAGTAATCCTCTTTGTAGTAATAGTCATAACCATAGTCAAAACCTACGTGCTTTCTCCCGGCGCCAACGAAACCAAAGTCGAGTCCGACGCCTATTTCGACTATTTGAACAATTTCAGCAACGCAACCGTAACTCCGTAACCCTTTTATTCCTGCCTTTTCCATATATCAGGTAAGAAGGCAAAACTGAGTTTTTTTGGAAACTTATTTTGAATGAACCCAGCTCCGTTTGTAGGAGCGGTTCGCAAAAGTTTTGATTGAAATAAGAGGTGGAACGAAAACATGCAGCAAGGACAAATTAACGGACAACAAGTTCTCGTGCTTCCCGAAGGAAGCAACCGCGTCCTAGGACGCGACGCTCAACGCACTAACATTGCAGTAGCATACGCGGTTGCACAAGCCGTAAAAACAACTCTCGGCCCTCGCGGAATGGACAAGATGTTAGTCAGCGAAATGGGTGATATAGTAATCACCAACGACGGCGCAACCATCCTTGAAGAAATGCACTTGGAACACCCAGCAGGCAAGATGATGGTTGAAATAGCCAAGACCCAGGACCAGGAAGTCGGCGACGGCACCACTTCGGCAGTGGTAATTGCCGGAGAGCTCTTGAAGAACTCAGTCGCACTCTTGGACCAGGACGTCCATGCTTCGACTATAATCCGCGGCTACAAGGACGCTTCGGTGAAGGCAGTGCAGGCGCTTAACGGAATAAGCGAAAAAGTTTCGCTCAACGACAAGGAATCGCTGGAAAAAATAGCGAGCGTAAGCATGGGCAGCAAGACCATCGGAACCGGTTCCGCCAAGGACTACCTTGCAAAACTCGTGGTAAGTGCAGTCACTCAAGTTGTCGAACAAAGGGATGGCAAGACCTTGATAGACAAGGACTACGTCAAAATCGAGAAGAAGCAGGGCAGCGACGTAATGCAGACCGTCTTGATAAACGGCGTGCTGGTGGACAAGGAAATAGTGCACCCCGGAATGCCAAAGAAAGTTTCCGACGCCAAAATCGCATTGGTGGACGCCGCTTTGGAAATCGAGAAAACCCAGACCGACGCCCGCATAAACATCACTTCCCCCGACCAAATGACTTCCTTCCTCGCCCAGGAAGAAAACATGCTCAAGGAAATGGTGGAAAAAGTAGCCAAGACCGGGGCAACCGTGCTCTTCTGCCAGAAAGGCATTGACGACGTCGCCCAGCACTACCTCTCCAAGAAGGGAGTGGTCGCCTGCAGGCGCGTAAAGAAAAGCGACATGGAAAAACTCTCTCGCGCAACAGGCGCACGCGTAGTAACCACTCTCGACGACCTTTCACCCAAGGACCTGGGATATGCTGGAACAGTGGAGGAACGCAAAGTCGCAGGGGAACAAATGACTTTCGTGGAAAAATGCAAGGAACCCAAGGCAGTCACACTGTTCGTGCGCGGAAGCACCAGCCACATCGTCGACGAAGCCGAACGCGCAGTAGTCGACGCGGTCGGCGCCGTTTCGAGCGCAATAGAAGAAGGCAAGTACATAACTGGAGGCGGAAGCACTGAAATGGAGCTTGCGGCCAGGCTGAAGAAGTACGCGATTGAAGTCGGAGGACGCGAACAGCTCGCCATACAGGCATTCGCCGACGCGCTGGAAATAATCCCCCGCACCCTCGCCGAATCCGCCGGAATGGACTCAATTGACACTCTCGTCGAGCTTCGCTCGAAGCACGAAAAACCCGACGGTCGCGCAGTAGGCGTCGATATTTCCAAGGCCAAGGTTGGCGACATGAAGGCAATCGGAGTAATCGAGCCCATGAAAGTCAAGAAGCAAGCCATCCAAAGCGCTTCGGAAGTCTCGGAAATGATTCTCCGCATCGACGACATCATCGCCTCTCGCTCGAAAGGCCCGTCAATGCCGCCTGGCGGTATGGGCGGAATGGGAGGCATGGACTAAAACCCGCCTAATTCTTTTTTTTCTTTACCGCTTTTTTTTCGAAACCCGAGCGGAAGCTTGGTAATTAAGGGACTTTTAGGAGTTACACTCACAAAAACGCAATCTGTCTCGTATTGTGGGTGTAATTGGCTCTCCGCGGTTGGAATTAGGTGGCTGATGCGCGAGTAGTATGGACGTTGCCGTCATTTGGTCTCTGCCGGCGACTAGTTTTCAATTTTCACACGCCGCCACCCGTGGTGGATATATATAATTTCTAATTTTTGCGAGGTGTTTTAGAATGAAATTGGTTTTAGGAATAGTCGCGGCATTAATGCTGCTTTTGCCAGTAGTGTCGGCGGATTATCTTTACCTATATCCGCAATCAAACACTAGTTATTCCGAGTGGACGCCAAAAGGATGTTCTTTGAATTATCAGTGCGTGGACGAGAATCCGATAAACACTAACGACTTTGTGTATACGCCTTACGACGACGAGCTTGACGTGTACGACTTCAGTTTTGGTGCGGGAGGGTTTTCAGGTACAATAAATTCTGTCCGCGTAGAATACTATGCTAAGAGGTATTCTGACACTCACAAACATGTAAATTTTACTCTTGTGAACTGGGGGTCTAAGGTAGAGAGCGTTAAAGTTATGCTCGGATCAAGTTACACTACCCACTATTTTACTCACTATATTAACCCTGTGACTAGTAGCGCTTGGACTTGGTTTGATCTTCAAAGTCTTGGTGCTGGAGTTAGATCTATTAGCGAAGGCGGCGGCTTTGTTGCCCGGACGCGCATAAGAGTGTTTTACACTCCGTAAGCTCATAACGCGGGTTTTCCTGCTTTCCCCTCCTTTTTATTTTAGGTTTTTCTTATTTTATCAAAATGCCGAAAAAATCCAAGCGTCCTGTTTTCCTTGAACTCGGGTACGTGCACCCAATTGTTTCGTAATAGAATCAGTTGAAAAGCACGAGGGTGCGCGGATGCGTTTCATTTCTATTCCTTTCTTCAAGAACAACTTGGAGTATACGTTGTTTGAGTTGGAAGCGCCCGACATAAACGCGTTTGTTCGTACCTGCGGGCGAGACCCAACGTAAAGAAAGTCGACTTGATTTGCAAGACAGGCAACTGGGCACTTGGCGAGGTAGTTTCAAAGCCGGATTCCCTGCTTTTACCAAAGCTCATAGTGGCGAAAGTAATTCCGGCCCTGCCTGCGGTGTCCGCAGTCGACCGTGACTTCGTTCCGCTTATCGTACCGTCTGACGCTGACTTGCGCAAGCTCCGTAGCTTACTGAAGGAGGACGCGCAATACTAGGCGAGGTCCAAAAGATACTTGGATTCTAAAACCGCTTCGTCGGTTTTCAACTCGGTTTACTTCCTGAAGCTGAAACTGGTTTCCGAACACCTTGCAGCACAACAACGCGATGCCTTCGTTCTTGCAGTCAGGAAAGGTTATTACTCATTCCTAAAACGCGAGTTTGGAAGAGCTGGCCAAACAAATGGGAATTTCTCCTTCACTTTCGCCGAGCACCTGCGCAAGGCCGAAGCACGCCCCCTTCCCTTGCTTGCAGACTCGCTTTCCAAGACCAGTTTTTAAACCACTCGTTGTAAGGCGGCATTAATTTGATTCGTTTCCGCGTCCAAAAATCATAGTGTGAAAACATTACCTAATGTTCCAGTAGTCTACGCAGGCCGGTTTCCAACGGATTTCGTCAACGATGTCAACGGCTAAACTTTTTCAAGGAAGGAATTAAAGGAAAACCTGGGCAAGCTGTTGACTTTAGACATAGACTTTGGCGATTATTGTACCCTTAATTGTCCGCATTGTTTCAGGCGAGAAAACCGCGTTTACGCCGGGCAGGAAAAGCCAATGGATTTCGACGAGACCCTGCGCCTAATCAAGGACGCCAAACGGCTTGGCTTGAAGTCGGTAAAGTTTCTTGGAGCCAGCGAGCCGTTCCAAAACGAGCGGTTCTTCGAGTTCCTGCGCGAGTTGAAGAAACTTGATGTAACTCTGCTGGTGTTTACTAAAGGGCACGTAATTGGAGATGACGCCGAAGCCCGCAAATGGAATTCGCAATACGGTATATCTACGGGAAAAGAATTGGTTGAAGAAATCACTAAAGTAAACGCAAGCATAATGCTTGGCTTTAACTCGTTTGACCTGTGCACCCAAGACGAAATGGTGGGCGGAATGGAGGGGTATTCGCTTAAACGAAACCGCGCGCCGGAATTACTTGCAGAAGCAGGGTTAAACAAGCACAACCCGTCGCGGCTCTGCCTTGCCGTGCTCCCAGTGACTTGCGGCAATTACTCTGAAATTCTTGAAATATACGAGTGGGCGAGGGTAAGAAACATTAGCGTAATCGCTTGCCCTACTATGGTTAGCGGAAAGGGTTCCAATGAGGGAGCGTGGCAAAAAATAACGCCTCAAGCCAGCGCATTGATTGACTTGTATGCCGAAATCTATGAGTTTAATCTGGAGAAAGGCATTCAAACAATTGAACAACTTGAAGAGAAGGAATTTCACATTATGCCAAGGCAGCGTGCTGCAACCAAGTCGCCTGTGGGCGGTACGTCACGCTTTCAGGTAAAGTCTTGCGGTGTCCCGGCGACGACGTGACGGCTTCCGGCGACTTACGAAAGCAGTCCCTGGAAGAAATTTGGCTGAACTCCTAAAACTACGGTCGCGCAGGCACGTTCAACTGCGGTTGTCCTTCGAAATGGGGTAAGTCAATTCCTTACGGCTTGTTTACGGAAGTAATGTTGCGGTTAAAAGCAAGGCATGGCGGCGCGTAGCCGCTACTGTATCAGGCCTTCCAAATCCTTTCAGGGTTTTTGAGGAACGAGTACCGTTGAGGGTGGGTGGTGTAGTCTGCGTAGAGGTTGGCTTCCCCTATTTTGGGAACCGGTTTCAGCGACGAAGCAGGGAATATGTGGAGGGGTGGAAGCTTGTGGTAGTGTTTGTTGGGCAGGAGGTTGTTCGCGCCAAACTTGTAGTAGGCCGCTCCGTGCTTTTCCAAGTA
Source organism: Candidatus Micrarchaeota archaeon CG1_02_51_15 (assembly GCA_001871495.1). Taxonomy (GTDB): domain Archaea; phylum Micrarchaeota; class Micrarchaeia; order Norongarragalinales; family UBA8480; genus UBA8480. The sequence goes on along the minus strand of MNVG01000007.1, from coordinate 20,626 downwards.
AGCCGCGTAGTCGCTTTCGTTAAGCATGCAGTCTAAGCTTGCCAGCACGAGGGGCTCGTGGGAGGCGTTTATTACAGCGTGGCCCCACCTAGGTTCGACCACTACTTTTTCTCCTTGTTTGGCGGTTACGAACAGGGTTTCGCTCACTTCCCGCGAAGACGGCGCGCTGCGGCGCTGTAAAACGAAGTGCGCTTCGCCGTACAGCACTTCGTACACCTCCGGGTAAGTCAAGCCGTTGGATGCGATGGAGTGGTAGTGGCCCATTGTCTTGTTGCGCTCCGGGCCCAGGAAGCACCGTTCGAGAACCGTAACGTCGTAGGAGCAGTCGTTTTCCGCGAATGCCTTGCGGTCGGCCGGCCTTTCGACGCGGCGGAACACGCGGTAGCACACCGACGAGTCTGAAAGCGCCGCCTGGGGGCTCAGCATTACGCTCCGCATTTCGCCTACGGTCCGCTCGAATGACGGTACGAGTTTTCGGCCGTTGAGGCGCAGCGCGAGCGTCTTGGGGTCGAAAGCCAGTTTCAGCGGCAGGCAGCCTAGTTGGATCATTGAGAACCAAAGGGTTTGCCGAGTTAAAAAACTTTATATCCGCGCGGCTCCAAGAATATTGCGCGTGGGCCTGTGGCGCAGCCTGGATAGCGCAAGTGCCTTCTAACTTTTTTTCCGAAGTCGGGGGAAAGACGGGAAGCCAGCACGAGGTCGAGGGTTCAAATGCAAGCAAAACGTTGCGTTTTGCAGTTTTTTCGCTTGTGCGAAAATCCCTCCAGGCCCGTAAGCTTTTTTTCAAGCGCGGAAGCAAGTGCTTGAAACGCTTCACTTAAAACCGGTGATAATGCCTGTTTTTAATTCCGAGGCCGCAAAATATTGTTTTGTTTTAATTACGTGGGGACGTGGGACAACCTGGTTAGCCTACCAGATTCGGGATCTGGCGATCCGAGTTCAAATCTCGGCGTCCCCACTGCATTTTTTATTCGGTTAAATTCAGCAAGCTTTTAGTAGTCGCGGGGATTAACGAATGGCGTTACCGCCATGGTTTTGTCTCTAGAACGTTTTGTGGAAAAGTCGATTCCGTTCCTGTTAGTGGGCGTAATAATCCTCTTGATTTTCGAGTTTGCAGCCGACTTGCACCCTTTCCAGGTTTTCATAGACGCGTTTGACTTTATCGTAATCCTGTTTTTCACGCTGGATTTATATTTCAAGAGGCGGCATTGCAATTCGTGGACTTACTTCGTCAAAAACTATTGGCTTGAAATTATTGCCACCATTCCTTTCTTCTGGATTCTCCGTATTCCAGCCGAGCCCTCCGAAGCCCTGCGGGTTCTTGGCGAAGGCGGCAAAGTGCTTCACCCTGTTGCTGAAGCCGAGCAGGGCGGGCGGCTTATTAAATTGCCGCGCGAACTAAACTTGCTCAAGCTCGAAAAGTCGTTGAAGGCCCTGCGGCTGCTGGAAATGGAGGAAATCCGTGAGGAAAAAAAGCGCAAGGGAAAGAAACTCAAGGCGTGACGCGCGTGCGGTCGCGGGGAAAAAACGCGGCTTCGCGCACGTTCTGTATTCCCAGTATCTTAGTGGTAAGCCTTTCCAAGCCTATGGCCTGCCCGCCGTGGGGCGGCATTCCATACTTGAATACCTCGAAGTAAAACTCGTATTTCGCAGGGTCGAAGCCCTTGGCGCGAAAACGCTTCGCCAGCAACGCGGGGTCGTGGATGCGCTGTCCGCCTGTGACTATTTCCACGCCGTCGAACAGCAGGTCGTAGCCGCGCGTGAAGTCGCCGTTTTCCTCGAAAGGCATAGTGTACGCGGGTCGGTGGTCTGAGGGGTAGTGGTTTACGAAGACGAAGCGGCTCCCGTGCTTTTCTTGCGCCCACTTGCCTATTATCGACTCGTGTTCGCGCGTCAAGTCTTCTTTAGGTGAAAACGTTTTGCCGTGTTCTTTGAATACGTCGGGCAAATCCCAGTAGTTCACTGTCGGGAAAGGCGTTTTGGGCACTTCCAACGCGGTGTTGAACTGTTCGAGTTCGGCCTTGTTGCGCAAGTTCACTTGTTTGGCCGCGTGCACCAGGAAGTCCTGCGTGACTTTCATCACGTCCTCTTCGTTCTTTATGAAGCCCATTTCCAAATCCAGCGAAACGTATTCGTTCAAGTGGTAGGGCGTGTTGTGTTCTTCCGCGCGGAATACCGGCGCGATTTCAAACACGCGTTCGAAACCCGCTCCGACAAGCATTTGTTTATAGAACTGCGGACTCTGCGCTAAAAACGCCTGTTTTTCAAAGTATTTGACTGGAAAGAGGCTGGTTCCGCCTTCGGTGCCAGTCGCAATTATTTTAGGAGTGTGGATTTCCAGGAAGCCTTGGCCTGAAAGGAATTCCCTGAATGCGTTGCACAGCGAATGCCGCAGCTTGAAAACGGCTTGGGGTTCGTCGCGCCTCAAGTCCAACGCGCGGTGGTCGAACCGGTTCTCGAAGTTCGTGTCCGTCTTTCCCGCAATGTCCACCGGCAACGGCGAAGCCGCTTTCGAAAGGACTTCAAGCGAGTCCAACTCTATTTCCACGCCGCCCATCTTGACTCCCGGGTTCTTGCGGGCAGTTCCCCTAAAGCGAATTACGTCTTCCAGTCCGAGTTGCCTGCATTGCTCCAATGCTTGCGGGGACTTTGCAATCAACTGCACTTTGCCGGCACGGTCGCGCACCACTGCGAAGAAAAGTTTTTTTACGTCGCGAACTCCGTGCACCCAGCCCGCGCCTTCCACGGGCTTGCCGTCGTGTTCCTCAAACTGGTTCGAAAGCAAGCGCATAACAATCATACTCCGCGAATGAGAATGCTGGAAGAAATTATTAAACCCCGTCGTGGAGGGGGGTGGCAAGCCGTTATTAACCCCGTTTTTCTAATCCGTCAGTGGCAAGAAAGGGAATAGTCGCAAAAGTCATCGGGCTATTGTACGGCCTTGTTAAATGGTTGTTCTTAACCGTCTTCAAGGGGTTAAAGTGGGTTGCAAAGCTCGTTTGGGCTGCGGCACTCAGTTTGGCCGCGTGGTTGGGTAACCGCGTTTTCATTGCTTCCCGCAAGGCCGCCGAAGCCGCCGCGCCCAAGCCCGTAAATTTGCCGCTTGCGGAAGTAAAGGCATTCGAGGGAAGCGTGCAGGCGTTTGAAAAATGGCTTTACTCATCCAAAAGTACTGTTGGAATAATCCTCGGCGCCCGCGGGGCAGGAAAGTCGGGATTGGGAATGTACCTGCTTGAAAATTGGGCTATCCGCGGAAGGAAAACTTACGCAATCGGCTTCCAAGACGCGGGGCTTCCCGCGTGGGTCCGCTGCGTTAACGACGTGGACGAAGTCCCGAACAATTCCGTCCTGTTAGTTGACGAGGGAGGCATCCTGTTTAACTCGCGGGAGGCAATGTCGGACGCCAACAAGTTCCTTTCCAAGCTGTTGTTCGTTGCAAGGCACAAAGACTTGTGCGTGGTTTTCATAAGCCAGAACTCCGCTAACTTGGAAGTGAACACGATTAGGCAGGCAGACTACCTGTTGTTGAAGCGGCCGTCGTTGCTGCAGAAAGACTTCGAGCGCAGCAAAATAAAGGAAATCTACGACGCGGTTTCCAAAGACTTCAAGGAACTCGCGCCGTACAAGGGACTGGTTTACGTGTACTCTGACAAATTCCGCGGTTTCGCCTCCAACTTCCTGCCCTCGTTCTGGAGCGATCGGGCAAGCAAGGCATTCGGGAAAACAACGCTGAAAAAATAACTGCCGGTTAATGCCCACAAAAGCGAAGACAAAAACTCGTCTTACTAAAAACTCGCGTTATTTCCGTCCGCCAATTCGTTCGGTATATATATATAGTTTCTAATTTTTGCGAGGTGTTTTAGAATGAAATTGGTTTTAGGAATAGTCGCGGCATTAATGTTGCTTTTACCAGTAGTATCGGCGAATTATTTGTATCTATATCCTCAAAGCGATATTATTAGGGGTTTTACTGCAATGGGATGTGGTGTTAATTCCTTTGAATGTGTAAACGAGGTTAGTATAGATACCTCCGACTATGTGTATACGTCGGCGAACAAGGTAACTGACAGTTATTCCCTATCAAATCATTTAGCATTCGGAACTATTTCGCAAGTTAATATTATACATACTGCTAAGCGTTATTCGACTAACAAGTTCTATTTATATTCCAGGTTATCGACGGGAGGCAGTCCCGTGTATCATAGTTTAGGAGGCGGGGCTCCGCTTTCTGCTGCGTATGCTGATTATACTACTAATTATACTATGAGTCCGTTCACAAGTAGTGCATGGACTTGGAGTGAAATAAATAACTTGCAGGTTGGAATAATGTCAGCTCAGTATTTGGGTGGCGGTTACGTTGCCAGAGTCCGCGTTAGGGTAACGTATACTCCGTAGTTAGTTTTTGGGTTAAGCGGGAGTTTTTTCCGCTTTCTTTTTTATTTTCTTTTTTTGGTTTGGTCTTATTTTATCTCTGTTTGTTCGTACAGCGCGGGAATGTAGGTTTTGAAGCCGAGTGCGTTTAGTTTCGCCGCGAGTGCGTTGGCTGCGTCAGGTTCGCCGTGCGTCACGAATACTTTTTTCGGGGTTTTCGTGAAGTTTGTCATCCAGTTTAATAGTTCGCGGGAGTCGGCGTGGGATGAGAAGCTTTCCATTCTGCTTACTCTCGATTTTACTGCGACTTCAGTGCCCATCATGCGGACTGTCTTCGCGCCTTCAAGGATTAGGCGGCCCAGCGTTCCTTCTGCTTGATAACCCACGAACAAAACCGTGTTCTCCGGTTTCCACAGGTTGTGCTTCAAGTGGTGCCTTATTCTTCCGGCGGTGCACATTCCGCTTCCTGCGATTATTATGCACGGTCGCTTGTATTCGTTTAATGACTTGGATTCCTGCGTGCTTTTGAGGTAAGTCAATTGCCTTAGGTTAAACGGGTCTGAAAATTCTTGTTTGAGCTCGGGTTCTGCGTAAGCCATGTTTTTCTTGAATACTTCAGTGGCTTTTATGGCAAGCGGGCTGTCGAGAAACACTTTTTCTGCAGGCAGTCTTTTGTCGCGTTCTATTCTCTTCAAGTAATACAGGAGTTCCTGCGTCCTTTCGATTGCGAACGATGGAATCATCAGTTTGCCGCCTTTTTTGAACGTGTCGTTGACTTCCTTGGCGAAAAGTTCTTCCCTTATTCCGGAGTCCGCGTGCAAACGGTCTCCGTAAGTCGATTCGACTACCACGAAGTCCGCGTCGTTTATTGGCGTGGGGTCTGGCACTATCGGTGTGTTTGTCTGGCCTAAGTCGCCTGAGAAAACTATTTTGTTGGTCTTACCTGCTTCAGTGACCCAGACTTCAACAATGGCTGAACCGAGGATGTGCCCCGCGTCTTGAAAACGCACTGCTATTCCGTTTGTCAAGTCAAAACGTGCGTCGTATTCTTTAGCAGTGAATAGTTTGCAGGCTGCTTTTACTTCCGGAAGGCCGTAAAGCGGCTTTCTTGGCGGGAGGCCTGCGCGCAGCCTGCGTTTGTTTTCGTGCTCCGTGTCTTGTACGGCTATATTCGCAGAATCTTCAAGCATGATTTTCGCCAAGTCGACTGTGGGCCGCGTTGCAAAAATCCTTCCCCTGAAACCGTGCTTTACCAACTTGGGAATCAATCCGGAGTGGTCAATGTGTGCGTGCGTAAGCAGCAAGTACTGGATTTTGGATGCGTCGAAGTTGAAGGGCTCGTAATTCAAGCGGGTGACGTTCTTCGAGCCTTGGAACATGCCGCAGTCGACTAGTACCCTGCTGTTTGCTGTTTCAAGCAAGTAACAAGAGCCAGTGACAACGCCGGCTGCGCCGTGGAACGAAAGCCTCATACTCGGCTTATGGCAAAACGGTTTAAGAAACTGCGCCTTGGCGTTAGGCGGAGGCATTGGTTTGCGCGGTTTGAGGTAGGAGACTTGTTTAGTGAGGGAATTCAAAAAAAGAGAGGCGCCGGAGTTTCCGATTAGGCCGGCTCCTAATTGTTGGGTTTATTTTTTCTTGCCGGTTGCATAGTGTTTTGCTACCTTCGGGTCGGTTTTTTTCAGCACGTCGGTTACCGTCTTTCTTATTTCGAGCGTGCTCATGCCGTTGCGGAGTTTTTTCTTTACTGCAGCTACGGCGGCGCTTACGGTGGCCGGTTTTGCCCTGCATTTTTTTATCGAGGTCCTTAGCTTCAGTTCCTTGAAACTGTCGCCTCTTTTCACTACTTTAATTCCCATTGGAATCACCGAAATCATTAAACAAACAGTATTAAAAAGTTTAAGGTTAGGTTGCGTGATGTGAGCACAGTGAATTCGTTGGGGTTGCCGGAGTCAAACTACTTTAAAAGAAGAGGAGTGGTGTTTCCGACGCGGTTTAGCTGAAGTATTTCTTGTCGTGGGCGATTGTATTGCAGTTGCAGGGCATTGCTTCGGTTTCCTTAATCCATTCGTGTCTTAACTCGTCGAAATCGAAGTCCAAAGGAGAACACTGCTTAGGTATTCCGGCCTGCATTGCGCAGCTTTCCTGCCGGTTAATGGCGTGTTTGACTTTGCCGTCGAAGGTGGTTTCCCTAGCCAACTCGTCTAGTGTAATCCGAATAGTCGTACTGTACTTCCATTAAGTGGCAGATGCAGTGTTTCACTTCGTTTTCTTTTAATTCCGCGGTTTCAACCGAGTTCATTAGGTTCTCCGAATTGCTGTAAGTTCCTTCAACGATTTCGTTTCCGGATGTCTCGGAGTCGTTCAAACAGGGTTGGTCTTGGGAAACGCAGCCCGAGAGAATGATTACGGAAAGCAATCCCGCGATTAAACCGATTGAAGACAAGTGTTTAATGTTGATATGTGAAGTATGTTTTAAAGTTTAGAATAAGCTGTGTTATAAACGCGGTTTGAGTGCGCGTACCGTCGGAAAGGTATCGGCGCCGCCAATCCCGCGGCTTGGAAGGACATGCCGACGACTTTTTCGGGCTTGCAGAATGTCTTAAAGGCAGTAGCCAAATCGAGCTTAATAAGTAAGAGTGCAGGAGAAGGGATTTGAACCCTCGCAGGCGCTAGGCCACAGGATTCTGAGTCCTGCGCATCAAGTTCCCTCCTGGTTTCGACCGTGAAAAACAAGCGGGTTTGACCAGACTCTGCCACCCCTGCACGAGTATCTTTTTGGCTGCGCGAATTATTAATCCTTGTCGGCGGAGGGGCGGCGTGGGGGTTTTTTAAGGTTGGTTGACCCTATTTTCTTGTTATTACTACCTTATTCGAGTTGGTTCTTGGCTTGATTCCGAACTTTTATGAAAAAAAAGATTACCGCCTGCTTGCGGTCATTCCCTTAATCCTATTGATTGCCTCTTTCGCAATTATTTTCGTCAAAGGAATTCCTACTGGAATAGAGTTGAGAGGAGGCTTGCGTATTACGGTGCAGTCTGCGGAGCCTGTTGATGTTGACTTGCTTAGAGAAAGGTTTTCGTCGTTTTCCAAGGACTTGTCGGTTCGGGGTTTCGAGAACCCGACTGGTTCGGGAATCGAGATTGAAATGAGCAACAACGAAGCGCTTGAAATTGCTTCCGAGAAGCTTTTTGCTTTGGAGGCGTCTGAAAAGGACTTGATTTCGGCCGAGCTTAACGCTTCTTATTTTGCAGAACAGGCGAAAAACGATTCCAGCCTGGCGTCCCAAGCGTATGCTGCGCAGCAATCGGCCGATGCAATGCGGGCCAAAGTTTATTCGGATGCTAAAGACTTGCTGGCTTTGATTGGTTCTTCTGCGGCGTTGCCTTCCGACGTTCACGGGGCAGTAAAGCTTGCCCGTGACGAGTTCACTGCTGCTAAAGGGCGTTACCGCGAGCAGTTGCTTGTGGTTGTAAAGCAGGTTGCACCGAATGCGGCGGTTTCGTTGCGTGAAGTTGGCAGCGTGTTGAGTCAGTTTTTCTTCATTAAGACGCGCGAATTCGTCTTGTACTCGTTTATTTTGTCGGCAATAGTGGTTTTGATAGTATTCCGGTCGTTGGGTCCGAGTTTTGCCGTTATTTTCGGGGCTGCTACCGACGTAATCGTTACGCTGGGGGCAATGAGCTTGTTCGCCATTCCCCTTAACTTGGCTACGGTTGCAACGCTGTTGATGCTTATAGGGTTCTCGTTGGATACGGACATGCTGTTGACTATTCGCGTGTTGAAGCGTTCGGAGGACTCGCCTGCGGCGCGGGCTTTCGATGCCTTCAAGACCGGCGCGATGATGAACGTGACTAGCGTGGTTGCGTTCGGCATTCTCGCGATTTTCGGTATGCTACTTCAAATCGAGGTTTACTACACTATCGGGTTGGTTGCGGTAATAGGGAGTATCGTTGACTTGTTTGCAACTTGGTGCGCCAACGCGGCAATAGTGCTTTGGTGGGTGGAGCGCAAGAAAAACTAGGGTGTATTTTGTTTCATGGATTTAGGTTCGCTTGCAGGGGATAACCGCGTTCGTTTTGCAGCGGTTTGCGTAGTCTTGGCTCTTGCGGTAATGTTTTTGCGGGACTTGAATCCTGCCACGCTGGACACTAATTTCGGCATTGAGTTCACCGGAGGCGTGCGTATTCCAATCACTCTTGAGAGGGCGGTGGACCAGTCTACGATGGCTACTATGGTTGAAGTCATTAAAGCGCGTATAAACAAGTACGGCTTGAAGCAGTCGGTTGTCCAGTCGTTAGGTGACCGCGAAATAGTCGTGGAAGTGCCCAGAGCCGACGCGGATGCAATACAGAGCATTGAGGCGTTGTTGCGCGAGCAAGGCCGGTTTGAGGCGATTATCGACGGCAAGCAGGCGCTTTCAGGCGACGATATGGTTGCAGTCGGCGGCGCAGGCAGCGAGTCGACTCCCCGCAACTCGCGTTCCGACAAGTGGGAACTTGATTTCGTAGTGCGGCGCGAGGGCGGCGAGCGTTTTGCACAGGCTGCTTTGGGCAAAGCCGATTTTCCCGTGCAATTGTTTTTAGACCGTCCCGAGAATGCGGCAATCATTCTCGAACGTAATTCCCTTAACTTCTCACTGGGCCTTGCTTCGTCGAAAGCTGTTTCCGAGGCGCTTCATAAACAGGACGACGACCTTTTATTGGTTTATGCAGAAGACTTTACTGCAAGCAAAGACATTTTGTTAAACAAGACCAAGCTGGTAGTAAGCAAGAAGCTTAAGGAAACTCGGCCCGAAGTTTACTATCAGATAATTACAATGGGATTCAAGCCGTTGACACAAATAGCTTCCGAGCAAGACAATTCTTCTGCGGTTTCCACTAGAATACTGGTTGAAAAAGAAGATTCTGAAATGTCGCCCGAGTTTTCATCTGCGCCAGGCGGCGGGATTACGCGGTGGTCTGCAATCGGATTGCTTTCTGCTCCAGTGTTGAGCGCCGGCTTGGCTAACGGCTATGTTTCACAGTTTTATTCAATCAGCGGAACCGCCGTGGGAACAACCGACGCGGAAAAGGAAGCGTATGCAGTTGCCGAGTTGAAGCACTTGAAGAGCGTGCTCTCAGGCGGAAAACTGCCGGTAAACACGGTGATAGGCAGTTCTTACGTTGTCGCGCCTTCTTTGGGAGAACGCTTTTTGAGCTACAGTTGGGTCGCGTTGCTGGTTGCAATAGTCTGCGTCTCAATAGTAATAGTATTGCGTTACCGTACGATTGCGTTGGCAATCCCGATAATGATAACCAACGTCTCCGAAATATTGATTTTGATTGCAATAATGGGTGCAATAGGTACCATTGACTTGGGAGCCATGGCCGGGATTATTACCTTAATCGGAAAGGGAGTTGACGACCAGCTCATCATTACCGACGAGGTCCTCAAGCGCAAGAAAGGAAGCGACCCCGCTTCTAGCGCGGAAGAAAAGCAGGATAAGCGTGAGGCTAAAGAACGTATTGCCCGCGCATTCTACATAATCTTTACCACTGCAGGCGTTGCGGTTGCGTCCATGATTCCCCTAATCCTTTCAGGGGTAGTGGAAGTAATCGGCTTCGCACTTTCGACTATAATAGGATTGCTCATAGGAATATTCGTCACTCGGCCTGCCTACGGCGCGCTCATCGAAGCAATGTTCAGCAAGAAGCAATAGTTTTGCGCGCGCAGGCAGGCGTTCCATGTCCTTTATTATTTTCTTCCTTCCTTATTTCTAGGCTATGCACTGGGCCGACTCGCTTGCCGAACAGATTGTTGCGCGTTCCAAAGCAGAGGGACGTACGCCTAATGTCAAGTGCCAGCAGACGCCCAGTGGCGGCAAGCACATCGGCAATTTGAATGACGTGCTGCGCGCGTGGTTCCCCGTTAAAGCAGTGCGTGAAATGGGTTTGGAATGCGAGTTTGTCCACACTACCGACGACCGCGACCCGTTGAAAGACGTTCCGGCGCGCATTGCCGACTTGGATGCCAAGTGGCATGACTCAAAGCAGTTTCCGGAAATAGGAAAGTATTTGGGAAGGCCGTTGTGTCGCGTTCCCGACCCGTTTGGCTGCTGCAAGAGCTGGAGCGAACACTTTACGGAAGTGTGGATGCGCGGGGTGTACTCGTTGGACTGCGATCCCGAGCTTTACTCCCTCAATCAATTGTATGAAAGCGGTAAGATGGAGCCGTTTGTGCGCATGATGTTTGAAAAGGCTCCTGAAGCCGGCAAGCTTGCTGCCAAGTTCCAGTCCACTAAGGCCCAAGATTACCTTCCTTTCGACGTTATATGTCCCGAGTGCGGAGTGCTTACTCCGGTAGACTCTTTTGACTTGGATAACAAGACGGTTCACTTTACTTGCGGCGGAAAGTCGATAAAGAAAAAAAAGGCGGAAGGCTGTGGCTTTGTAGGTGACGCGCCTTGGAGCGAGGGAAAACTGCAGTGGCGCTTTGAATGGCCTGCTTTGATGTCGCTGTTCCGCACTACTTTCGAGCCTTTTGGAAAAGACCACGCGGAAGGAAGCTGGAAGAGCGTGCTTGAAATAATGCCTGCAATTTACGGAACCGTTCCGCCGATTCCGTTCGTGTACGAGTTTTTCATGGTAAACGGCGAGAAAATGAGTGCCAGTAAGGGCAACGTCTACGTTGTCCAGGACATGCTTAAACTCGTTGAGAAGGAAGTGTTCAACTTTTTTTACGTCAAGCGGCCTGAGAAACAACGCGATTTGGAATTAAGCAGGGTCTTCCAATTGGCTGACGAGTTCGACGAAGCCGAACGCGTTTACTTCGGCAAGGCAGAAGCCAGGACTGAAAACCGCGAGGAGAATGCAAGGAGAATGTACGAACTTGCGGTTTCAACGATTCCAGAAAAACAGCCTGTACGCGTTTCGTATTCTTTTGCAGCTGCGTTGATTCAAGTTCTTGACGAGAATGCGGCGCTTGAAAAACTCCGCCAGTTAGGCCATTTGGACGGCGCGTCGGATGAAGACGAGGAGAGCGCGTTAAACCGTTTGCGCCTTGCCAAAAACTGGGTGGAAAGCTTTGCTGCAGATGAGTTCAAAATAAGGATACTTCCGTGGCAGGAAGCAAGCGAGAAATACGTGTTGTTGTCCGAAGGGGTGAAGCGCGCTCTGACCGACTTTGCGGGTTTGATTGAAGCAGGCAAAAGCGAGGCTGAACAGACTTCTGCGATAAAAAGCCTGTGCGCAGAACGCGGGGTTTCAACCTCGGAATTTTTCAAAGCCGCTTACGCAATTCTTTTGGGCCGCGAACGCGGGCCGCGCTTGGTTTCGTTTGCAAACGCGTTGGACTGCAAGCTGGTTGCACAACGGCTGAGCGGAAAAGGTTGAGTGCCGAATGGCTGAAGCGCTTATTGAAATAAGCAAGGTAATAAAACTAATCGAATCCAAGGGCTTTGCCTTGGACGAAGAAAAACACTTTCCGCTCGAGAAAGTCGAAGGATTCGGCTCGGATTATTCAGGATTGACTTTAGTCGAGTCAATTGACTTGAATGCGCAGTACGAAAGCATACGGCAGTATTACCAGTCAGCGGAGCCTGCTAAAATGCATTGCGTATCCAACTTGGAAAACAAGCTGGGCCGTTTTGCAGATCCAAACTCGCGCGACGTGTTGTTGAAGCAAGTGAGTACGCCTGCAGGCGCAGAGGTATTCGTGCTTGGCGTTAAAGACGTTAAGGGAATGCGGCGTTCGTTCGTGCTTTTTGGAGAACTCGAGTTGAAAGAAGCGCACTTAAGCGAATTCCAGAGGCAAAAACTCGCGGAATTCCCAAAGCCCAAGGAAGCGCGGCTGCTTTAACAAACATTAATAACTGGCTGTCTTCACAAATACTTCGTCGCACTATAGAGGTAAATTCTTTTGGCTCAAGCCGAACTTAACATAATGACTGCAGGCCACGTGGATCATGGCAAGACCACGCTGATAGGTGCTTTGACTGGCAGGTGGACCAGCGCCCATAGCGAAGAACTAAAACGTGGAATAACCATTCGCTTGGGCTACGCCGACTTTACTGTTAAAAAATGTCCGAAGTGCCCTGCCCCCAAATGCTATTCATTGGAAGAAAAATGCAAGCACTGCGGGTCTGCCGTTAAGGAAGTGCGCAAAATTTCTTTTGTTGACGCGCCGGGCCACGAAACCCTTCTTGCAACAACCATTGCCGCAAGCAGTATAATCGACGGCGCGTTGTTCGTGATTGCCGCCAACGAAAAATGCCCCCAGCCGCAGACTATCGAACACTTGATGGTTTTGGAAGCGGCTAAGGTCAAGAAGATAGTCGTTGCCCAAAACAAGGTAGACTTGGTTTCCCGCGAGCAGGCTATTACTCACTACAAGCAAATCAAGGAATTCCTTAAAGACACTCCTTATTCAGGTGCCGAAATAATCCCTACTGCTGCAAACTCGAAACTCAACTTGGACGCGTTGGTCGATGTATTGGAACGCAATTTCCCGACGCCCAAGCGCGACGCGACGCAAGAGCCCTTGATGTACGTTGCGCGGAGCTTTGACATAAACAAGCCGGGCTCGAAAATATCGAAACTCGTTGGCGGCGTAATCGGCGGGTCCATCCTTCAAGGAACGCTGAAAATTGGCGACGAAATCGAAATACTTCCCGGAGTGCTTCACGTAAAAAAAGAACGCGAAACATATGCGCCGCTGCGCACAAAAATAACCAGTCTCAACGCAGGCGGTGAACAACTCAAGGAAGCCACTCCCGGCGGCCTTATAGGCGTAGGCACCGAGCTCGACCCTGCAATAACCCACGCCGACTCGATGGTAGGCTCGTTTGTCGCCAAGCCGGGGGTACTGCCTCAACCGCGGCTTACTTTCTTTGCGCAGGCAAAGCCGCTTGAACGCAGGCTCGAGAAAATATCCGAAGACTTTAATATTCCTAACGAGCCGCTGGTAATCGGAATCGGAACTGCAACTACTGTTGGATTCGTGACCTCCTACAAGAAAGGCAAGCTCGAACTCACACTCAAAAAACCGGTTTGCGTAAAAACCGGTGACGTGCTTGCCGTAATGCGCCGCAACCAAAACCGCTGGCGCCTCTATGGAACTGCACAAGTCATCTGAAGAAGGTATGCGGACTGCGATGGAACCGCGCAGGTCATGCGGCTTAGTACTTACCGCTTGAGACGAATACGGGGTTGGATATCTTGGCGCGGCTGATTTTTGCCGGAAAGGCAGCGTTGAACGAAAGACAGTTGAAGGAACAAGTCCAACAAGTCGGCTATTCTCATTTCGAGGTCCACGGATTGCTTTCCGACCACGAAAATGCTTCAAATTTTCCCAAGGTTTTTTCTGAACTGGGAGTACATCCGGCATCATATCACCTTCCCGATTCCATTTGGTCCGAACAAGATCCAAACAAACGGGCGGTCTTGCTTGGTAACGCGTTTGATTCTGCTAAAGCCCTGGGCGCGGGTAAAGTGGTTGTCCACTGGTCGTATGTTTCGGCAGTTGGAAACGATCCTATTCGCGCTTTAACCGAATTGAAGAAAGTAATAGCGTTAAAGGAACGGGCCGGTTACTCGGGAAAGTCTTGATTGAAAATACCATGTCTAATAGCATGGTGACCGGCGTTGGAGGCTATCCTCACTTCTTGTTAAAAGCCGCCAAGATAGTCGATGGGCTTTGCTTGGACGTCGACCACGCCCAGCAGTCTTTCGTTCCCAATGGATTGTCGGGTTGTGGAATCCATCCGTCGCGACCGCCAAAGGCGAAGTGTCGCTCGAACACAAGACTAACTTTAAGTTATTCCTTAAATTATGGTCGACACTTGTCTCCTGAACTTATTAATGAGATTAGGCGTGCTGTCGAAACAGGCAATCCAGTCGAGGGAAACGAGGCAGGCCACGCGGAATTTGCTGCGTTACTTCGCGAGTGCCGCCAGCACGTCTGCGAAAACGTGTTGGGGTGTAAGGTAGTTGGACGCTCCTACTTTTTTGAGCAGCCCTTTCTTGGAATAGTATTTTTCTAGCGGTTCGTTGTTTTCGTTGAAGATGCGCAGGCGTTCCTTGATTACTTCCGGATTTTCGTCGTTTCGTTGGACGAGCTCGCCGCCGCACCTGTCGCAAACCCCTTCTTCTTTAGGCCGTTGTTTTTCGAAGAGCGTGTTGTAAACCGTTCCGCAGTGCCTGCACGTGCGGCGGTGCGAAAGCCGTTCTATCAACTCAGATTCCTTTATTTCAATCGAGATTACTACGTCGAGCTTCCTTCCTTTTTCTTCAAGCGCTTCATCCAATTCGTTGGCTTGAAGTACTGTGCGTGGAAATCCGTCTAGTACGAAGCCGCTACTTACGTCGGCGTGGGAAAGCCGTTCTTTCACTATTCGTACTACGATATCGTCGGGAACCAATGCGCCTTCGCGTATGAATTTGTTCACTTCGCGGCCGAGTTCGGTGTCTGCCGAGGCGGCTGCACGGAACATGTGGCCCGTGCCTACGTTAGGAATCATGAAGTGCGTCGCCAGCAGCCTGGCTTGCGTTCCTTTACCGGCTCCCGGGGCTCCCAATAAGACAATCCTCAATTCAAATACCTCTTGTTCAAAAAAGTTTTACTTAATCGATTCGCCGTTGAAAAAAGGCGGCGCCAGCCGATTATTTAAGCAAACAAAGTTATTTAATGCTGTATAAAAACAAGGTTAACGGGCTCGTAGCTCAGCTTGGCTAGAGCACCTGGCTTTTAACGAATTCTTTAAAACGGAATCTCGGAGGCAACCAGGGGGTCGTGGGTTCGAATCAAGGCAAATGCTACGCTTTGCAGCTTTTGCTTGGCCGAAAATCCCGCCGAGCCCGCTTTCTTTATTCGATTGGCGATAGTGTTTCTTGATAACGCACTCTTTTTTTAGCAGGCCGGTTATAGTTATTGCGGTGTTTTGTTGAGGGTTTTGTTGGACACGAATTTTTTGTTGGACGTATTCCGCAAGCGCGCCAGTTTGGCGCCGTTGGAAGAGGTCTTCGACGAGAGGGTGGAATTGGTTGTTCTATCGCCTTGCGTGGAGGAATTGAAGGACATTGCGGTTTCGGGCGGCGAGCGCGATAGGCACGCGGCCAAAGCAGCGCTTGAGTTGGTTGCGAAAGCGGCTTGCGTAGAAGTTGTTGAAGGCAAAGCAGATGAGGCCGTGTTGGCTTGGGCGGGTGCGCATTCTGGAGCAGGAGTGTGTACTGGCGACCGCGTTTTGAGGGCGGGGCTTAAAGGAAAGAGGGTTAAGGTCGTGTTCTGGAAGGCAGGCCGTCCGGTGAGGGTGAGGTAATAGTAAAAATAGGGGTTGCAAAAGGGTTTTAAGCCAGTATTTTCCTATTTTTGTGCTTGTTTTTGACTGACGGCTATTAAGCAACAGGGTGAAAAAGGATTCATGTATCGTGTGATGACGTTTAAGGAAGTCGTGCGTATTCCTCCGAAGTTGTTCGGGATGAAAATTTCCGAGGGTGCGCTGGAAATCTTGCGTGAGCAGTACGAGCGCACTGTTGACAAGACTCATGGAATTATAGTCAGCTTGCATAACGCGTCTGTCAGTTCCAAGGGCAAGGTTTTGCAAGGGGACGGCGCGGTGTTTTGCGAAGTCGAGTTCGATGCATTGGTTTTCACTCCTGAAGTTAACGAAGTGATTGAAGGTGAGATAACCGAAATAGTGGAGTTCGGCGCGTTCGTGCGCATGGGCCCTATTGACGGGTTGGTTCACGTTTCCCAAGTTGCCAACGAATTCCTTTCTTATGACAAGAAGACGGATTGTTTGGTTGGCAAGCAGTCCAAGAAGAACGTCAAGAAAGGCGATTTGGTGAAGGCAAAGATTGCAACCGTGAGTTTGAAGGACTCTATTCCAAATAGCAAGATTGCCTTGACAATGCGTCCAGATGGTTTGGGCAAGAAGGGCCTCAAGAGCAAGGATGAGGGAAAGAAGAACGTGAAGGAAAAGAAAGGCAAGAAATAGGGTTGGTTTTTAGATGACTGAAAAAGCGTGCCGTAATTGCAGGATGATAGTCAGTGGAGACGTTTGCCCAATGTGCAAGGATTCCGAGCTCACCAAGACTTGGGAGGGCTACATAATGATTGTTAATCCCGAGGGTTCGGAGGTTGCTTCCGCAATCGGCGTAAAGGCGCCTGGAAAGTATGCGCTTAAGATAAAGTAGGTTTTAGGAGAGTTGATTGTATTATGCAAGTCGAAGTTATTGCGTCTGTTGAGAACCCGTTGTTGCAACGCCGGGAAGTTACCTTAAAGGTTTCGGGTTTTTCCGCCACTCCTTCGAATTCGGAGGTTGCAGTTGCATTGTGCGAATCTCTTGGAGTGAGCGCGGAAAACCTGGTGGTAAACGGAATAGAACAAAGGATGGGCCGCAAGTCGGTTACCGTTAAGGCAAAAATTTATGCTTCGCCTGCAGCTAACAAGGCGGTTGAGCGAGAGAAGAAGGCTAAAAAAACAGCGGCTAAGAAGTAGTGTGAGTGATTGCATCTATGGCAGAAAAAAAGAAACAACGCGTTACGAAGAAATACGAGCCTCGCAAGCACTGCCCGAAGTGCGGCACTGCATCGCGTCTGGCTGAACACCCTAACCGTCGCAGTTGCGGAAAATGCGGTTACACTGAAATGAAGTAGTTGGGAAGATGATTCCCTTTTCGTTACTTCTTTTTTTCGCTCCGTTTGTTTTACTTAAGTTTTTCGAAGGCAAGGGATTGCGCGAGTCCCTTGATTTTCTGGGTTTCAAGCTTGGCAAGCCGTTTACCCAGCTTGGTCAGGGTTTTCTGCTGTTTTTCTTCGGTTTTTGGATTCTGATAGCCGAAGGCGCGGTGCTTAATGCGCTTGGTTTGATGGACGTGGAAAAAGTTGCGGAACACGTTTTGAACCAGCCGCTTTTGGTGCTTGCGTTTGCAATCGTTGTCGCGCCGGTTGTCGAAGAGACTTTTTTCCGCGGTTTCCTGCAAAAGAAGACAGGCGTAGTGTTTTCGAGCGCCGTGTTTGCGGTTCTTCACTGGGGCTACGGTTCGGTGTCCGAAGTTGCCGCCGCGTTTACTGCGGGCTTGGTTTTCGGCTGGTGGGTGCGCAAGAACAATACGTTAATTCCCGCAATTGCTGCCCACGCGGCTTATAATGCAATGTCCATTTTAGTTATTTTATTGGGGGTAGGAGGCGGTTGACACTGAAGGTTTTAGGCGTCGAGAGCACTGCACACACTTTCGGTGTTTCAGTGGTCGGGTTTAGTGGAGGCAAGTTTGAAAAACCGTCGCCTGAAAACACCCGTGTTTTGTCCAACATTGTCGACAAGTATCCTTCTTCTGCCCAGGGATATATTCCCCGCAAGTTGGCCGACCATCACTCCAAGTCGTTTAAGCGTCTGTTTGCAAATGCGCTTGAAGTTGCAGGGGTGCGGTCTTGTGAATTGGATGCGGTTGCGTATTCGTTCGGGCCTGGAATAGGGCATTGTTTGCACGTTGGTTTTGTTGCGGCGCAATCGCTTTCCGAGTTCTTGGAAATTCCGTTGATTCCGGTAAACCATGCGCTTGCCCACGTTGAAATAACTCGGTTTTTCTGCGGGGCCTGCAATCCCTTGGTGGTCTACGTCTCCGGCGGTAACAGCCAAATAATGGCGTTGGATGCCGGTAGGTACAGGGTTTTCGGCGAGACTCTTGACATTGGCGTCGGAAATTTGTTGGACCAGGTCGGCCGGTTCCTGGAGTTGGATCCTCCCGATGCTTTGGGGGTGGAGCGGCTTGCGTTGAAGGGAACTAAGTTGCTGCCTTTGCCTTACTCCGTAAAGGGAATGAGCTTTGCTTTTTCGGGTTTACTTACTGCGTTGAAAAAAATGCGTTTGGAAACCGTTGAAGACAAGGCTGACGCGTGTTTTTCACTGCAGGAAACTGCTTTCAGCATGCTCGTAGAGGCATCGGAAAGGTGTTTGTGTCACTCTCGCAATTCCGAAGTTGTGCTGTGCGGTGGCAATGCGCGCAGTAACAGGTTGAAGGAAATGTTTTCTTTGATGGCGGACGAGCAGGGCGCGCGTTTTTGCGTTGCTACCCACGAGTTCAACGGCGACAACCCGGGAATGATTGCGTTGACCGGGTTGTTGATGCTGCGCGTAGGCGCGGTTCCTGCAGAAAAGGCGCCACAGCAAAGAATAAGAATAGATTCTGTTAAAATAGGTTGGTAGTTAGCCCCAATTAAAACCTCGGGGCTTTCGAAAAAGGTGGCAAACATGAGGACTAAGAAAGGCGAGACTCCAGTCTTGGCTATACCTGCAGACAGGCGGGACCGAGAAAAGCTGATGAAGGTAATAGAACACGCGGCTAAAGTGATCCGTGACGGTGGAGTGGTAGTTACTCCGACTGAAACGTCTTATGCTTTTGCTGTTGACGCTACCAACGAGTCCGCGTTAAAAAAAGTAATCGAACTTAAGTCGGATAGCCTTGAAAAAAGAGGCATTTCAATAATAGTTTCCGACTTGAGGATGGCCCGTGAATACGGGGAATTGGCGCCCGAAGCCGAGTTCCTCGTGCAATCGTTCATGCCCGGGCCTTTAACTTTAATTGTCGAGCGCAAGAACCTTCCTTCTTGCATAAGCGATAGCGGCGTTGCATTCGGCATTTCCAGCAACGTCGTAGCGCGGCTTTTGGCGCAAGAAAGCGAGCTGCCCATAACCGCAACCGGAGTACACCCTGCAGGGCAGCTGCCGGTCTACAAAATAGACGAAGTGAAACAAAGGCTTAATGGCAAAGTCGACTTGATTCTGGATGCAGGCAATCTAGTGCCTTTAATGTCCGCGACTGTCGTTGACTTGCGTGGCGGTCAACCGGTTGCCGTTCGTGAAGGCCCGCTTGCGGTTAAGGAAATATTTTCGCAGTTGGATTACTTCCGCAACCAGGCGGCGGTATTTGTTTGAACCTAATAGGCAAAGGCGCCGAAGCCGAAGTTGTTTCCTGCAGGTTCTTAGGCGAGGCTGCACTATGCAAGCGCCGCACACGCAAAGCGTATAGGGTTCACGAACTGGATGCCCGCATTCGTTTGGAACGCACGCGTCGCGAAGCACGCGTCCTTCATGCTGCAAAGCATAACGGCGTCCGCTGTCCGCTGGTGCGCCACGTGGACGAAACCAAGTGCGAACTCTTCATAAGCAGGCTTGAAGGGGTTTTGTTGCGCGAAGCGCTTTCTGCTACTGCGTTATGCGAAGCAGGCAGGCAGCTGGCGTTGCTTCATGCTACTGGAATTACGCATGGAGATTCCACGTGCTCGAATTTTATGGTGGAAACTCAAGGAACCCTTACTTCAAGGGTTTGGCTCATAGACTTCGGGCTTGCAGACTATTCTTCGGACGCCGAAGAACAGGCTACTGACTTGCTATTAATGAAAAAAAGCGTTTCCCCAAAGCAGTTCCAGTCTTTCTTGAAAGGTTACTGTTCTGCTACTTCGGAAGCCAAGCCCGTACTGGGCCGGCTTGAAAAAATAGAGTCGCGCGGACGTTACGTCGTCCGCGCAATTACGGGATAGACCTAGAGTTCGCCTACCCTTCGCTTTTGTTTGTGTTTCATTCGTTTCCTGCGTTTCTTAACCCATTTCCAGCGCATCTTGTGGGTTTTCTTCCATTTACGAGGACGTGCTCCCAAATAATATCACCTAAAACATTACGAATACGCTTCTTACTTGTATTGGTTGTGTTCGCCAACGCTTAAATAAGTGCTTGCTTGTTGGATTGGTGTTGTTGTTGCTATATAAAGATTACTTTTAATACCTTTTTTTAGGTGAAAATCAGTATGAAAGCAGTTTCTTCTGCGTTATTTATTGTTTGTCTGTTTTTCTATGTTCCCGTTGGTTTATGCGGATGATTGTGTTTTTCTCCAAGAGAACTATTGCGAAGGGAACCGCTTGGTTGTAGAAACTGTGTACTCCAACTGTTCAGTATTCCGTTCCGAGACTTTCTGTCATCGGGGTTGCTCGCTTGATGAAGCAACCGGGCTTTCAGCATGTATTCCTTTTTGTGGTGAAAGTACGGTTTATTTTTGTGATGGGGATTATAGGGTTTCGTTAGTCACGTCCGAAGATTGCAGCGAGGTGGAGAGTAGGC
>MNVG01000007.1:0-75 GCA_001871495.1 Candidatus Micrarchaeota archaeon CG1_02_51_15 | reverse complement strand
TAACGCGTTG
The DNA here is from genome assembly GCA_001871495.1 of Candidatus Micrarchaeota archaeon CG1_02_51_15. Taxonomy (GTDB): domain Archaea; phylum Micrarchaeota; class Micrarchaeia; order Norongarragalinales; family UBA8480; genus UBA8480. Next base: position 65 of record MNVG01000007.1, on the reverse strand, counting down.
CGAAGATAATTTGTTAGTAACGGAATCGCTTTCTTCTAATTGCATAATGACCCCTCATTCGTCGG
>MNVG01000018.1 GCA_001871495.1 Candidatus Micrarchaeota archaeon CG1_02_51_15 | reverse complement strand
TTGTCTATTATTTCACGGCAAAGCGAGTCGTAATCCCTCTGTTCCACTATTCCATTTTTCTCGCGCCCTTTGAGGTTTATAAATATCGGGCCGAAATTCGTCGCTGAAAAGGCACGCGTCTTATTCCAATCTACGTCGGCAAACGATATGAAGAAGTTTTTGAGGATAAATTGACGCAATCTCTCGGAAGAAGCAGACGTACCCGCAGTTACCTTCGCCACACCCGTCTTCTGAGCCAATTTGTAGGCATTTTCCAATGTTGCACCACGATCATGCAATACTTTTTTGGTTCGAGTTAACACGTTGCGCTTGAGTTTCAGATACCCCTTCTCCATTAACCAATTATTTATAAAAACATCTTTGTATAACGGACCCATACCATGGTCTGAAACTACCATTATTAGCGTGTTTTCGTCCGCACACTGAATGAGTTCGCCTATAGCGGCATCGATCTTCGAATAGACGTGCTCTATCACGCCGCCAAACTTCGCGTCCCTTTCGCAGTGTAAGGGATGAGTGGCATCCATATGCTTCCAAAACCAGTGGCCAACTATGTCGGTTGCGAAAAACACGGTGAAAAAAAAGTCCCAATCCTTTTCCTTAGCCAGTTTTACCGACACCCGCGCGTGCGCGTCGATTAAACGGTCGAGTTCGGCAACAATCTTTTCCTCATTCTCTCCTTCATACACCTCTTCGGGAAGTATAGCATATTTCTGCTCTCTTAGTTCGGCAAGCATTTCTTTCGGGTAAACCGCGTTTTCGTCAAGTTGAGGCGCAGGCATACCCGAGATCATTATTCCGTTTACCGGCTGCGCAGGATACGTAGTCGGAACATTGATGAGGATAACTTTCTTGCCAGCGTCGCTCAATAAGTCATAGCCCATTTCAGAGTCAGCATCTGCAATAGTTACCGGGACAGTCTCATATCCCTTTTCAACCCTGGAAAAGTCATATATTCCATGCTTACCCGGGTTCTTTCCGCAAAGCATAGATATCCACAACGGCGCAGTAATAGGCAACCACGGAGCAGTAAGTTTTCCACTCACTCCGCCGGACAACAACTTGTTTAGGTTAGACAATTTGCCTTCCTTAGCCCACGGTTTTATCAAATCGAATGTAGCGCCATCCAACCCTATTAACATTACTCTCCTTTTTTTAGAATCCATCCAGGTTTCGACCTCCGCCGTCCACTTCATCATACTATTAACCAAAATCATTAATATTCCGTCTTATTTCCCATCGGGATAAACAAGGCAACCGAGTGTTCCCCGCACCCTCAAGAGTCAACAACTCTCAATAATTACACTAAGAAGCAGGATGCGGCGCGCCGGCCCGCTTACAGCAACCTTGCTAACTCAATTAAAGGTAGCAAATTAAACTAAGTCCAGCCTACGGACCCGACTCATAAGACAAGCGAAATGAACAGTTAAGATTAGATTTATTCGCCGGAAAAGAAACACGACAATAACATTAATATGGAAACCCTATCTCTTATTGTAAATGATAAAAAAACTGTTATTTGCAATCAGTTTGATATTGTTTGCAGCAGTAATACTCTACGCCGGACCAAGTGTCTTGCTCGACGCATTAATTTCCGCAGATCCCCTTCCACTCGCGGTTGCAACTTTCCTAATAGCAGTTACAATTGGACTAAACGGCATACGCTTCCACATTCTCACATCATCCATTGGCGAATTACCTTTCAAGCAAACCTTCAACGTACTACTATTCAGCCAGTTGGCTAATCAAGGAGCAATTGCGCTGCTAGGCGATGCGACTAAAGCAGTCCTGTTCAAAAAACTTTTCGGACATTCATTTACCCGCATAATTGGAATAGTCACAGTGGAACGCGGACAAGACCTTCTAGTCGCATTAACCTGCGCGGTTTTGCTTGCCGCCGAACTATCCTGGGCAGGTTATGCCGCCTTTGGAGTAATGGCCGTCTTTTGCGCATTAATGATATTCGTATTTACTCCTCCGAGTTGGATACGAAAACTTCCTTTTAAGAGATTATCCGATGCCGCGCAAAACTTCCGGGAAGGAGTACGCGCAATCACGCTAAAGACTATCTTACAATCGTTTGCAGTAACTCTAGCCGCGCTGATTACCGGCGGACTTGCAAATCAATTACTGCTGGCTTCATTCGGAGTCTCCCTACCCCTGCTTACAGTAGTAACAGTCACATCAGTGTCTTTACTTGCCGGCCTAGCATCAGGACTTCCAGCGGGTTTGGGAGCAAGAGAAGCGTCACTAGTATTAATGTACGGTTCGTTTGGCGTGCCAGCGTCTGCAGTATTAATGAGTGCATTACTATTACGAGTTATTTTTGCTTCCTTGAGTTATGCAGGTTATTTGGCAACTCGGACCGAAGGTCAGAATAATACATATAAAACAGGCCACACTAATTCAAGTTGACTTACATGCCAAGAAAAACTCTTGAAACTGGCCGGGCCGGCGGGTATACGACCATCTCAATTCCCGCCGTATTATTCGACAAGATACAGGCACGCATAGAAGGCACAGGATTCAGTTCCACGTCAAGTTTTGTTACTTATGTCCTACGCCAACTTGTTTCCGAAGGAGGGAAATCACAACAATCCACTAACGCGCGAAAAAACGCATTTACGCGCGATGACGAACACAATATAAGGAGTAGACTTCGTGCCCTTGGTTACCAGTAATCTTTGACGCGAATAGCCTAAGAACGCATTTGAATGAAGGTGAAATAAAATGAATATACTCGTTATTGGATTAGGAGTAATGGGTTTCAACCACGTGCGCAACCTCGCTAGTTTCGAGGAAGTCAAGCGCTTGGACGTTGTCGAACCATCGGAAGAAGGCCGCAGGAAGGTCGAAGCGTTGGGAAAGACCGGAACCGTTTTTTGCCACAAGTCCTTGGAAGAAGCGCTTGCAACCGGGCGGTTTGACGCTGCAATAGTCGCGGTTCCCACGCACTTGCATTACGCAATCGCGTCGGCGTTGGTTGCCAAAGGCATTCCGTTGCTGATTGAAAAGCCTATTACTGAAAAAGTGGAGGACGGGAAGAAACTGATTGCCGAAGCCAAGGCCAAGGGAGTCGCGTTGATGGTGGGACACATCGAGCGCTTCAACCCCGCAGTGCAGGCACTGAAGAAAAATCTTCAGATGATCGGGACTCCGTTTTACGCTTCAGTGCACCGTTTCGGCGTTCCCGCGCAGCGCGACGTGGGCAGTTCGTTCATCGACCAGGCAGTGCATGACATCGACGTGCTCACTTTCTTAGTTGGCAAGTATCCCCAGGAAGTAAGCGCAATAGAAGCGAAAATCGTGGACCCTAAAAACAACGACTTGTGTTCAGCTATTTTCGAGTTCAACGGGTTCAAGGCAACAGTTGAAGCAAACCGGGTTACGCCCATCCGCAGCCGCGAACTGATCATACTGGGGACTGAAGGCGCGGCTAAGCTGGATTACATTGCACAGGACTTGACGATAATGCGGTCGGACCGGGTTACGAGCAAGTACAGCACTTTCGACGAAGTAGTAATGCGCATCGGAAGGGGTTCGGAGATAAAGCCGTACTTCGTGAAGGACGAGCCGTTGAAACTGGAGTTGAAGCACTTCCTGGACTGCGTGAAAAACCGGAAGACTCCCTTGACTACCGGAGAGGACGGGCTGCACGCATTGGCTGCGGCTGTTGCAGGAACCAACGCCGCCAAAAGCGGAAAGAAGGAACAGATTGCGGTTTAGGCTTTTCCGCAACAGCTTGGGGAACGCGGCTTACTCAAGTTCGCCGACGAGCTCTTCGAGGAGGTCCTCCAGTGTTATGATTCCTGTGAACTCGTTTTTTTCGTCCAGCACTATTGCAATGTTTTTGCCTGCCGCTTGAAGAGAGGCGAATGCGTTGTGCAGCTTGTCCGTAGTTCGAACCACTGCAGGCTTACTGCAGACTTGTCCGACTCGCCAGTCAGGGTGTTCGTAAACCGCTTGTGCAAGCATCTTTATCGAAACTGCGCCGACTACCTTTTGCTGGTTGTCGAGCACCGGCATTCGCGAGTAAGGTCCGAAAGTGGCTTTACGGTGGGCTTCTTGAATAGGCGTGTCGTAATACAGTACGGTTACTTTCGATTTGGGAGTCATTGCTTTGGAAACCGGCTTGTCGTTGAATTCCAGCACGTTTTCAATTAGTTCCTTCTCCTTTTCGGAAATGCTCTTGTGTTTAGCGCCCAGCGCAACTGCCGAACGCACTTCCTCTTCAGTGAACTGTTCAATGCCGGTTGCCCTTGAGTAAACGCCGAGAATCAAGCGGTTGAGTCCCTCGAACAATACGACCAGAGGGTAGGAAAACCAGTAGAACGTTTCGATTGCAGGTGCAAACGACAACGCTATCTTTTCCCCGTAAGTGGTTGCCATGCTTTTTGGCGCAATGTCTCCGAAAGTCAAAAGCAAGAAGCTCATGAGCCCGACTGCAATCCCGATTCCGGCTTCGCCGAACAACCCTATTGAAATGCTGGTTGCGAGCGCCGATGCCGTGACGTTGGCTATGTTGCCTCCTATTAACAGTGAAATTACTACTTTCCGGCGCTTGAAACGCAGCCGCGCCAGGCTTTCGACGCCTGGCACCCTCCTTTTTAGGAGGGAGTGCAGCTTTAACTGCGAGAGGGACAAGAACGCGACTTCGCTTGCCGCAAAGAAAGCCGAAACTGCAATGAATACGGCGAGAAGCGCGGCCTCCAAGTAAAATCCAGTCATTACTGGGTTTAACGCAGAGACGGGTTAAATTAGTTTGCAGAGGTTCAGCAGTTGCCTTCGCAGGCAAACAGGTCGGAAGGGTCGCCAGCGTAGCGGGTCACGCAGTTTTCGGCACACTCCTTGCATCGGTTGAAACGCGCGTCTTCCACTTGCCTGCACGTCCTGTCTTGCACTGCGCACCGCGCGTATTGCAGGCAGCGGTCGCCTACTCCGTACATTGCAGTGCAAGCGTCCGGCGGGTTCGGGCCGCAGGTTATTTCCAGGCCGTGGCAGGTCTCCAGTTCGCACTTGGGTTCGAAGGGGTTGTACGGGGTTGAAGGCGAGCAGGTTGTTGCCGAAAAGTCGTTTGTAAAAACGTCGCTGCCAGGCAAGGGAGCGTAAGTCAGAGGGTCGGCTATTGCCCCGTTGTTCTTGACCAAGAAGCACTTTGCGCCGAGTATCGGCCTGCCCAAGCCTTCCTGCACGAACGCAACCCGCCAGCCTTCAGAGGTTTTCTCGGCGCGGATTGATTGGAGTGGCAGGTCTTCGTTAGGGTATTCCTTGAATTCAGGGTAAGCTGCCTTGAGTATGGAAACCGCCCGGAATTCAGTTAGGCCGTTAGAGGCATTGGAGATGTAGATTACGGCCGCAACCAGCAGTATTGCTGCGATTACGGCGAGTTGGATTAGGTTATTTTTATTCACGGTAATCCTAAGTCCGTGGCAATTAATAAGATAGGTATATATTAGTATGTAGCTATTATATTATTAATATGCAGGAACTTTTGAGGGAAGGTCGTGTTTTTGGGGGTAATTTAATGGAAATGGGAAAGCTGGCAATAATTTTTGGCGTTGTCGCAATTTCGTTGATTGCGTTAGGATGCGTGGACAATAGAGTCCAATTCTCGGGTGGGGGAAATGCGGTGTTCGCGGTTGCAGACGCGGCTCCTAATATGAGCGCGATATCCGGCATTAACATTACGGTTAACCGAGTGCAGGTGCAGAACTCTACGCAGGACTGGATAGTCGTTTCATCCGTTCCGAGGAATTATGACTTGCTGTAGCTTAAGGCATCCGGCGCACGGGCGTTGCTTGTAGATGCAAACTTGTCTTCCGGGCGCTATGGGCAGGTTAAGTTGGAGATATCCGGAGTAGTTGTTACCGATTCTTACGGCGACCACGAAGCCAAACTGCCTTCGGGCGACTTGAAGATTGTAGACGGGTTCGAGGTACTGGAAAATTCCACTACTGCAGTAACTTTTGACTTCAGGGCGGACCAGTCGTTGCACGTGACCGGCAACGGGCTGTACATCTTGGCGCCGGTGGTGTACGTTCAGGAGAGGCAGCGTGCGCAAGTCGACACCCGCGACCCGGCGAACGTAAAGATAAACGGCGGCAGGGCGGGCACTGATTTCGAAGTTGGTATGGACGAGAACGGCAATGTCGGGGTAGGCAATCGCATTCCGGCCTCGGCTAATCTTTCAATCGGTGACGACGGCAGGGTGCGCGTTGGCAATGCCTTTGGTTATGGCCGGCCTTAAAGAACCGTAAAAACCGGCTTCAGTTGATGCAGCCGGCTTCTTTTATTTTTCAATCCAGGCTATTAAGATTCTCTAGGCTTTGGAGTAAAACCCTTTTATCGCGTCCGCTACTTGGTGCAAGTCGTTTTCGGTCAACGACGGGTGCACCGGCAGGGAGAGCACTTGCTTGCAGACTCTCTCGGTTACCGGGCAGTCGGCGGTTGCCTCGAGGACCGGAATAGAGTGTAACGGCATGGGGTAGAACACTGCGTTGCCTATTCCCTTTGAGTCCAAGTGTGCTTTTAATGCGTCGCGGTTTTCCGCCTTTATGGTGTACTGGTGGAACACGTGCGTAGCGCGCTTGTCGCAGTAGGGGGTTTGCACTTGCTTTACCCCCGAGAGGAGTTCGTTCAACGCTTTGGCGTTGGATTGGCGTTTTTGCGTCCAGCCGTCGAGCTTCTTCAGTTGTTCAGTGCCTATTGCCGCGCCTACGGCGGTCATGCGGTAGTTGAAGCCCACGTACAAGTATTCGTAGCGCGCGCGCATTCCCACGTTACGGATTATCCGCGCGTTTTCCGCAAGCTGGTCGTCGTCAGTAAGTATTGCGCCGCCCTCCATTGTAGTCATGTTCTTGGTAGGGTAGAATGATAAGCACGCGGCGTCGTCTTTCAAGTTGCGCGAGCCGTTCCACTTTGCGCCGATTGCCTGGCAGTTGTCGCTGATTATCTTCGCGCCGGCATCCCGCGCGGCTTCGTGGATTGCGTCGGCGTCGTACGCTTGGCCGTAAAGGGAAACCGGCATTACTACTGCTGCATTGGTTTTCTTGATGGCTTCCTCGGTTTTGGCGGCGTCCATGTTGAAAGTCTTTTCGTCGATGTCCACGTACTGCGCGCGGGCTTGGATGTATTTTGCGGAGTTGGCGGTTGCAATGAATGAAAAGTCGGGCGTGAGAATGGTTTGACCTTTCTTTATTCCGGCGGCAATGAGCGCGACATGCAGCGCTGCGGTGCCGCTGTTGACTGCAATTGCGTGCTTGTATTGGCTGTATTGCGCGAGGTTGCGTTCGAATTCCTCCACCATGGGGCCGCCGGTTAACTGGCCTGAACGCAGGGCTTGGACTGCGCGGCTGATTTCCTCTTCGCCGATTAACGGCTTGGCTATGGATACTGGCATATTGGTTTCACTTCCTGTTTTGGTTTTTAGCGTATTTTGGCGTAATTCACGGTTTTTACCGCGAACTCCGTTCCGCACTTTGGACAGGCCAGTATTGTTTCGGCTCCGCGCTCGGTTTTCTTGGCGGCTTTCTGTCCGCACTTGCACACGAACCCTTTTAGCCGCGCGGGGTTTCCCATTGCCAGCCCGTGCGGGGGAACGTCGTGAGTCACCACGCTTCCGGCGCCTATCATTGCCCACTCGCCGATTACGCGCTCGCCTTCGCAGGCGCACACTATCGTCGAATTGGCGGCAATTGACGCGCCTTTCTTTATTAGCGTTTTTCCAACCTGCCAATCCGAACCCGTTTTTGCCGAGCCGTCAGGGTTTACCGCGCGGGGATAAAAGTCGTTGGTGAAGCAAACATGAGGCCCTACGAACACGCCGTCCTCGATTGTTGCGCCGTGGTAGATTGACACGTTGGCTTGGACCTTGCAGTTGTCGCCTATTTTGACGCCGAAATCTATTGCAACCCCCTTGCCGATAATGCAGTTCTTGCCAATTACCGCGTTTTCGCGGACTTGCGCCCAGTTCCAAACGCTGGTTCCCGCGCCGATTTTAGCTTCGGGGAAAACTTCAGCGGTTGGATGAATCCGAACTTTATCGTTTACCATTGAAATAGCTCACTTCCTTTATTCCTTTCTGCTTTTTGGAAAGACAGTAAGTTTATTGCTTGATTTTTAATTATAGGTTACTCTTAAACAATCCTACTTCTATTACCCTATCTTCTGCCACAGCTTAATCCCGCCCTCTATTGTTGAAATAATTTAGGCTAATTTAACTTCCATCCCGCGCAAGTCAATCAACATCACCAAACAGGCAGGATTTGCCATAAGATTACTGACCTGCGAAATCGATCCCAAATGTTAATTCGCCTTCGCCTAAATTTTTTGTTTTAGGATTTTATAACCAACATTGTAAAACATTTCACTCCGACTTTCCCTTAATCAGTAAGGTATTCCTAAAATCGAATCGTCGCAAGGTAATTGACAACCCGCGCTTAAAAGCACCATCGCGGCCGTGGTTTCACCCCTTTTTACACTAACGACAGTACACGCTACAAGGTGGCCTAGCTCACACCATACCTAGTCTCGCAACGCTTCGTTTATTGAAAAGACATCAAATGCCGCCTCAAGTTATACTCTTAGCCTACCCTCAAACTGAACTAGTTCGTAAGGTATAACCTCTGTTTAGAACGAAGCAAATATTTCACGACTCAAGAAAGCATATTAAATGTAACAACAATTAGTCTAGATTAAGAGTTGAACTTTTGATGCTACTCATAAACCTACCTTATTTGGAGAGAGTCTATTCCGGATTAAAGCAAGCAGTTGCAATACAACCCCCATTAGGACTTGCATACATTGCAGCATACCTGCGAGAACACGGAGTATCGGCCGAAATAATCGACGCAAACGCATTGGAAATGCAGATGCCTCAACTCGTAAAGGTCGCGGCAGCCAGCCAACACCAATTCGTAGGAGTAACCTGTACAACTAACACGATTTACCTAGCATACGAATTTGCAACTAAGTTGAAAGCAATATCTCCGGAAAAGAAGGTAGTATTAGGCGGAGTACACGTAACCTTTGCAGATGAAGACACACTAAAAGAATGCCCTGCAATCGACTTCGTTGTTCGTGGAGAAGGGGAACTGACCACGCTTAAACTGGTTAGCGAAAGTAATTTAGGACAAATAAACGGACTTACTTACCGAGACAGCAACGGCGCCATAAAACGCAATCCAGACGCAACCTTAATCATGGATTTAAACCAACTTCCGTTTCCTGCGCGCGATCTGCTTCCAATAGATAAATACCGGCCGGGAACTCTTTTCAACATCGGACAGAAAGGCAGCAAATACATGACTATACTCTCTTCCAGAGGATGCCCAAACAAATGTGTTTTCTGTTCTTCCGCTTATTTCTGGCACTACTTAAGAATACGTTCTCCCGAAAACATAATTGCCGAAATTGACTTCCTTCACGAAAAATACGGAGTAAAACATTTACATTTCCTCGACGATACTCTTACCGTACCAAAAGCGCGGATGGAAAAAGTATGCGACCTGCTAATAGAAAGGAATTATGGAATAGAGTGGAATACATTTTCTCGAGCTGACATAGTTGACGAGGCATTGCTTTCAAAGATGCGGAAGGCCGGTTGTTATGGGATAACCTTCGGAGTGGAAAGCGGAAACGAGGACATACTGCGTAGAATAAGAAAGAACGTAACAAAAGAGCAGGTGAGAACCGCAGTTAATACCGCTAAGAAGATAGGTTTGGACACTCATTGCGACTTCATGTTAGGCCTACCAGACGATGACGAAAAGACGATGCAGGATACTATAGATTTTGCTATTGAACTTGATCCCAATGTCGCCTTATTCTCAATAACCACTCCTTTCCCAGGTACGGACTTGTTTTACGAGCTCAAAACAAAAGGAGTAATCCAAAACACTGGTTGGGGAAATGCATCACTCCACGAAGCATCTAACATAGGAAACGGAAAAGTAGACGCCGCAACAATAAGGAAGTATTATAACCGCGCATACTCCTCGTTCTATTACCGTCCAAAATACGCGCTGAATGCAATACTACGACTGAGCAAACACCCGCGTGAAATCGCTCCATTTGCACTCGGAATGTTATACAAACTGACTGAAAATAAGAGGGAGTAAGAGAATTGGAAAAAGTTCACCTGGCACCTGATTCGTTAATCGCGAAACATGTCTACAACCGTACGCCTTCCCGCAAGACCATTGAAGAAAAGGTGACCTGACTTAATGAACTGGGAAGAAATCCTTAAACAAGACAGCGACGCAACAACCTACCACACTCGCGAATGGACCCAATCATTGGCGGAGATACACAAATACGAGCCAATACTACTTGAAAACCGAGGGGCAATATTTCCGCTTTCAATCATACGAAGCCGGCTTTTCGGAAATAGGATGATTTCAGTCCCTTTCGGCGATTACGGCGGGCCGTGCGGCGACGTTGAAAACGCCGAAAGATTAATCGACGATGCAATCCTAAAAGCACGCCAAGCAAGGGTAAACTTCATCGAAATTCGAGCGCCAACCAAGCCGCAAGCGAGACTACTTGAAAAGAAAGGTTTTGAACAACGAACCGACTACCACACTTTTATTCTCGACTTGACCGTCGGGATTGAAAGTTTATGGAAGAACATTGAGAAACGCACTCGGAACGGGGTTACGCATGCTAAAAAACAAAATATTAACCTACGAAACGCCACTTATGACGATCTGGAATCATTTTACTCGGTTTACTTGAAAACAATGAAACGCTTAGGAAGCCCGCCTCAACCCTTGATTTTTTTTAAAAAAATCTGGCTATCTCTCCAACCAAAAGGTTTAATTCGCATTTGCCTAGCCGAAACCGAAAACGAGCTGGTTTCAGCGGCAGTATTTTTCCCATTCGCAGGCAAGATGCATTATGCTTATTCTTGTTCACTTGAAGAAATGCGACACTTACGAGTAAATGACCTACTGCTCTGGAACGCAATATCAGCGGCGTCCGACGATGGCTTCCGTGAATTCGATTTCGGGCGCACCCGGCGCAACTCCGGTGTATTCTACTACAAGAAAGGGTGGGGTGGAAAGGAAAAAGAATTACCTTATTTTTACAAGTTCTTCGGCAAACCACTTGAAGAAAGACAGGAAAAACAGTATGAATTACTTTCAAGAGTCTGGAAGGCAATATTACCTTCTTCAGCGGCTAAGGCGCTGGGTCCTCACATAATAAGACAAATAGGCTGACACTTAATATGACCTTCGAATTAAGCATAGATTTGGAAGAATGGTTTCACGCCGAACTCGTGCGGAAATACAACCCAATAAGACAGAAACAGGCAGTGCAAGCTACGGCACCAATACTTGACTTACTTGAACGCAAGCGAGCCAAAGCAACCTTCTTCGTTCTTGGCGAGGTAGCAGAAGCGCAGCCCGACCTAATACGCGAAATACATTCCCACGGCCACGAAATAGCTTCCCACGGCTTTTCACACAAGAGATTACACGAATTAAACCCCTCTTCATTCGCGCGAGAACTTGAACTCACTGAACAAGCACTCTTCAAGGCAGTCGGAATACGACCAAAAGGATTTCGTGCAGCAACCTTCTCATTAGACCAGTCTACAGCTTGGGCACTCCAAGTGTTAACAGAACGTGGCTATGATTACGACTCCTCTCTTTTTCCTGGAAGTACACCCCTTTACGGAGTTAAAAACGCACACAAATCCTTGCATTTTGCAAATCAGTCCAATTTAACCACTCCTAAAGAGAGAGGAAACCTAGTTGAAGCACCAATGTCAGTAGCCAGTTTTTTTGGAATGCAATTACCCGTAGGCGGTTTCGAGTTGCGATTCCTGCCTTACTGGCTATCAAAAAAAGCACTCGAAAACTCGGAAAGACAAACAGGTTTCGCAATAGTCTATCTACACCCGTGGGAAACTTACGCCAAAACCCCCCGACAACTAAAAATGAACCCTATTGACGCGACTGTAACCTACTACGGAATCGAAACCGGTCTAGAAAAACTGAACAAACTTTTGGATGATTTCGAATTTACCTCAACACTAACCGAAACCACAAGAAGATTCAAAAAGAACCAAATTAACGGCTAATTCGCAACTATCTGAGCTCACAACTGCGAATAATTTCGAGTACAAACCAAGACCCGCACTGCTTATTCAAACCATTCCTGATAATGCCGACGAGCATGTACCTGAATTAAGACAGCGCAGCACAAAAGACCAGCTGGATTCCAGTTAGGAATGCGGACAACTCACCCGCACAGTATAACTTAAAACAAGCACTCGCCTATTTCCGCAACTGCATTCTAAACCGAATAACCTTCTTACTTAACTTGTTCCAAAGCATTCTTACGAACCAACAAATCCACTTTCGACTCTATCTTCGCCAGCCTCTTGTTCAAAACCAATAGCATTACCAACGAAATGCCAGTCGCAGTCACCAACAATAGGTCAAACACGCTCATCACCTGCAAAGGGGCTATAAACACGTTTAGAAACTCGTGGAAAATGACTGCAAACAGAAACCAGCAAAGAATCGCCACCCAAACCAACAAGTCACTACGACTAAACTCCTTCCTACGATAGGAATAAAACACAATATACAACATCGCCAATACCGCGATTGCCCCCAGTGCTTGCAACGGATAAAACTCAGCCATTTGGATTTCCCCCCAGGTCTTTAACTTTCCACCGAACCATTTGCGCAACTATCTTAACCCCATCCATTATGCGCGTTCCCTTATAATCATCATGATAAATCGTTTTAACCGGAATTTCCACAAACTTCAGTTTATGCGTAGCAATATTCTTCACTATTTCTGAAGAAACTGAATAACCCCGCGACCGCCAAACCAAACGCGGCCACACGCTAGCTCTAAATGCCCTAAAGCCAGATTGAGTATCAACCACCAAAGAACCAAACAACGCACGTTCGGACCAATAAATAAATTGATTACCCAACTGCTTATAGAAAGGCATCTCCGCATTGTTCGGCCTACCTCCTATCACAACCTCGAATTGTCCATTTTCTAGTTCAGCCACTACTCTCGGGATCTCCGAAGCATCATGCTGGCCGTCACCATCAATAGTAACTATAATTTCCGCCCCCCTTTTCAATGCGGTCTCAGCACCAGTACGCAACGAAAACCCGAGCCCCATATTTACTGAATGCGAAACTACCAGCGCACCCGCCTCCCTGGCCACATCAGCAGTAGAATCCGCCGACCCGTCATTCACAACTATCACTTCACTGCAATACTTTCTTACTTCGGCAACTACAGTCGCAATGCGCTTTTCTTCATTATAGGCGGGAATCACGCCAATTATCTTCACGCATTCACTCTCCATTACACTGCAAACCTAGCACTTTAACCGAAAACTGCTTGCTTTCAAAAGAAGTACACGCCCCATAACTACTTAAATTAACTGAATTAGCTGCTTCAGAATAGTTGGATATTACCGCATAAGCAGGCACAAACGAATTCGCTAACTGCAAGTCCGAATCAACTGCTTTCCGCTCCCCATAATAACTGACTACGTTAAGCGGAAGACCGGAAACAAGAACTTCATCCGAAGAAGCAGTATTTGCCTTAAGCCAAGTACCCGTCTGCTGGAACAACGACGAAGCATCGCGAGAGACACTCCAACGGGCCGACATATCCCAATTGATGATTGCAATACTAGCAACCACCTGCAAAAGCAATAACAATATAAGCAGGCGATTACGCCTGCCGAAAAAGCTGCTAAATAAGCCCACTCCCAGTATCGTTCCAACCGCAAGCATAGGTGCAACATATCTAAAAGAAATTGCCAGCGGCCATACCATATGAAAGACGAAAAATCCACCCAGCCAAAGCAACAAGATCAGTTCCAACGACCTAATCTCAAACGGTTTGTTCATAAGCCGATAAATTCGCCAGATTACTAATACAAACAATACGGGAGTACCGAACAATGCGAAATAACTAATAATTCGCAATGCATATGTAAATGGAAGCGGAACCTTTGCAGAAGCAGAAAGAGAAGGATTTAGTGCTACCGCATCCCCGCCCTCCAACACCTTGTAGTCTTCTATTGAAAAAGAAAGCCAGCCATAGCGTTCATTTGAAGATATCTTCGAAGCGTAATCTCCACCAAAAGCCGGCGCGCCTGCAATAACGTTCGAACCTATCCAAACGCCTACAATTACTGCAAAGACCACTATGAAATAACTACATTGCCCGATAGTTGGAGCGCGCACATTTTTGCGCAGGTGCTCCAACACAATATGACTAAGGAAAACAATAGGCAACACTAATCCCGTGCTACGAGTAAGCACAGCCAAAGCGGCAAAACCAGGCCAAGCAACCAAAGCCAGCCTAGATGGACCCGAGTTTCCCCCCGAACGGTAGAACCGCGCGTAAGCTGCAAGTGAAACGAGCGAAAAGGCAACAAAAAGAGCGTCGGAAAGAAGGTCTAACGAAAGATAAAACGTCGCAGGAAGGAATGCAAACAACAACGTTCCCAACAAGGCCGCGCGTTCATCGACGAATTCGCGGCAAGCAAACCAAAACGCGGCTGCAAGCGCAACCGCAGAAAAAATCGAAAAAACCTTCATCCATGCTCCGCCAAACAAGGCCATGAATACGGCAATAACCATCGGAAACAAAGGATTATGATAGGCCGGGGAAAAATTCGACTCAAAAACACCGCGAGAAATAAGGTTGTTAGCAATATCGGCGTAATAAGCACTATCTGCAACAGGAGCACTGACCGGTCCGAATACAAGCGCGGCTAACGCAACAACCATAAGCACTGCGACAAGCAGTCCATAACGCGCCAACCCGTAATTAAGCCAAGCCAAGTAAAAACCACACACTAACCTAATGCTGAAACAATTATAAAACAATTTCTGCAAAAGTAAGTAGATGAACAACAAATGAAACTAGCCATAATCCTAGGCACACGACCAGAGATAATAAAGTTTAGTCCGATAATACGAGAAGCTGAACGCAGAAACATAGAGTATCTGATAATACATTCAAATCAGCACTACTCATATGAAATGGACGAGATTTTTTTTAAGGAACTCAGTCTGCGCAAACCAGATCACAATCTGAGAATAGGCTCGGGGACACACGCACAACAAACGCTGTCTACCCTGCTCCCCCTTGAAACAATCCTACCTTGTGAGAAACCGGACATAGTATTAGTGCAAGGAGACACCAACACCGCCCTCGCAGGTTCATTAGCAACATCCAAGACCCGTTTTCCGCTTGCACACGTAGAAGCCGGACTGCGCAGTTTCGACCGCAGGATGCCTGAAGAAACTAACCGCATAATCGCAGACCATCTAAGCGACTACCTATTTCCCCCAACCGAAACGGCAATGAATAACTTACGCGAAGAGGGAATAGGACGCAGACCCCTGCTTAGAGAGAACGGAATGACTGAAATCAAAATCAAGATCACTGGAAACACTTCCGTAGATGCAACCCTACAAAACTCCACGTTAGCCGAAAAGAGCAACTACCTGGAAAAACAAGGCTTATCTAAAAAACAATTCATACTGGCTACCGCCCACCGCGCGGAAAACGTAGACCACCCTTCTTTCCTTCCGAAGCTGCTTAAATCGCTCGAAATATTGTCCGACCAATTATCATTACCCGTGTTTTATCCTATGCACCCGCGATCGCGCGAAATCGCTAAACGAAACGGATATCTCGTCAACTCACGGAAAGTGATCTTGTCAGAACCGGTAGGTTATCTTGAATTCCTTTGCCTTGAAAAAAATGCGCGGTTAATACTTACCGACTCCGGAGGCGTGCAGGAAGAAGCCTGCACACTCGGCATCCCTGCAGTAGTACTCCGCAAGAGTTCGGACCGACCGGAAGCAATTGAATCTGGCGCTGCAGTACTCGCCGATCCCGAAGAAGAATCACTGATTCCGGCCTGTAATAAGATGCTTCTTGCCAAGAATTGGAAAAACCCGCTAGGACAAGGCAATGCGGCGGAAAAAATACTAGACTGCCTAGAAGGAAAGGACTAGTTAAAGGGATTTAATCCGAACGGACGACGCATAAAACAAAATAGACGAGTACAACCTGCAACACACTGCATCCAACCTACTTCTGAAAAGAGAGAGAAACAACAATACAACCGACTCTTACATTCAACCACAACGGCCTGCATTACTGGAAAAGGAATCACAATCAGTTTGCCCCTCTCCTACAAACCTTCCACGGCTTCAATTACCGGCTGCAAGACCCTGCTCCAGTTCATTTCGTTACGTATAACCCCGATAGCATTGCGCGACATTTTGTTCCAAACCGACTTATCTCCGAGTAAAGATATCGCTTCTCCGAACTCCCGCGCATTTGAATTCGATGTGACCACTCCCGCCTCCGATTCGCGGATTATTTTCGCCCAATCCCCAAAATCCGGGGTCACCACTGGCAACCCCGTGGCCAGATAATCGAAAACTTTTATCGGACAAGCCACCCTTCGGGTAAGCGCATCAACAGAAGGAGCCAGGCCCACCTGCATTGAAACTAAGCTATCAAGCAACTGAGCCCGCTTTAACGAACCGAGGTAGTTAATCCTTATTTTTTCATTGATAATACGTTTTTCAACGTGGTTCTTTAACGGTCCCCTGCCAGCAATAAAAAATTCATTCGCCAAATCCGCCCTCGCCATATCAAGGAAAGAATCAACGTCTTCCCAAAACGCGAAAATCCCAGCATAGATAACCCTCATTGGCTTTGCAAACCGCGCCGTATTCTTCGAAGGGTCGGCGCCATTCATCGCAACTACAACCCGGCTAGCAGGAACCCCGCAGCCAATAAAATAATCCTTCATCGATTTGGAAACCGCTAAAAGAATCGCGCTTTCGCGCGCCGCCAGTCCTTCGGCTTCGCACAGGAAACGCAGACGCTTTTCGCTCACCGAATGAAACTTATTCTCAGAATATTCGGCGGAAGCAAGCCCATGTACGTCGGTTACCAGCGGAACCCCGGCAAGACTACATGCGCCGGAGACATTTGCTCCTTGTATTATCCCTTCAGCAATTACCGCATCGAATCGTTCGCGTTTTAGACGTTCGGATACTATTGATTCACACAACTTAGCATAAATCCAATCCCGCATCCTCCCCTTCTTCCCAGAAACCACCCAGCCTGCAAGGGCTGAAAACGAAGAACGCCGCACAACCACATTAAACGGGTTTTTGTAGAACACCGACGCATTAAGCACCTCTACTTCATGTCCCGCTACGGAAAACGCGTCCGCCATCTTGGAAATACGGATCACGTCCCCTAAATTTCCCTTAAAATCGCAAAAAATCAATACCTTCAAGTCAAACCACGTCCAAAACAGCGCGGCTACCTCTCCTTATAGCTGCCGCACATTCTCTTGCCGCCAAATTATTTTTAAACCGGCTTAACAGCGCGCCCGCCCTCCCCCAGCCTGGATTCAGTTCAAAACGAAACGACGACACGCTTGGTTCGACCGTAACCGGGGGTAATGAAGCTATTTTATCTTCAAGCCTCAATGGAGAGAAGCCTTCACAATGCAGATACTCGACCAACCGGCGAAGATTCGCCAAATTTTCAAGCGCGCCGTCATAAAACGGATGCGCTAATACAGTCAAGTGCAGTCCATCCGAGTCCTCAGCAGAAGCTAACGTATTGTCCAACTGAAGTTTTATTTCATTCCAATTCTTTCCATACGTTTCCGCCTGAATAAACGCAACCCAAACCGTATTTACGCCGGCACGCGTTAGAAGAGGCGGACAATATAACGACAACGGACCGATCGTATTTTTAAAAGCGACCACAAAGTAACGCAAGCCGTTTACCGCAAGCGCTTCCGGCGTACGTATATCCATCCTACCTACAAAATTCGCACCCGAAACACCTTGCAGTCCCTTCTTCATTTCGGCTACCTGTGCTTGTTGCCGCTCAAAAGGAGACCCCTTAAGATACTCGTGATGCAACCCGTGCAAACCAACCTCGTGACCAGACCTCCGTATTACCTCTGCCAAACCAGAGTAGGTCCTTAATACGAAGTTAGTACAAAAGAAAGTCGCCTGAACCCCTTCTTCAGCAAGCAAAGCCAGTACGCGCGGCATTCCAAAACGGATACCTCCAAGCTGCTCTGCATCAAACACCAATGAAAAGGTCCTTCTTGGGTTTGCGGCATTCTTTATCCGGGCAGGAATTGCCCGGAACGGAACTTCAACGCAACCTGCAAGCAAATCCTCAAGGCAAGCCCTGGTTTGTTCCTCCCAATACACTCTATCTATTCCGCTAAACGACGAATACCCCATACGCAATTCCGAAGTCAATGCTCCAAGTCGGCTTGACTTTGAAACAGTCTCATTACGAGAATATAATAGGACCTTAGAGTCGTTTTTAATTACAGCCTTTCTTATCGCACCCAAACCCGAATATGCCTTGGAATAATCTATCTCGACCGACGGATACCCCTTTTGTGCAACCAACCTCTCAATCCACCCTTCGGAGTAATCCCGAACAACCAAAAAATCCCCGGTAGAAAAGCCATTCTTAATACCCTGCCAACACCCTATTCCGTATTCCTTCACATAGTCAATTCAATTAGACAATATAAAAAGACTTATTAGTGTGCCTTAATCAAATAACATCCACGACTCCAGCCGGAGGGGATAGATATCTTTGATGAAGCCAAAACAATAGCTAAAGGTGCTGGCTTTATCTTCGCAGGAATGGCCATCTCGAAAATACTGACGTATGTCTGGCGCATGATAATAGCCCGAACGGGAACGGATGCATACGGCTTATTCTCAATTGGCTTGGCAATCTTAAGCATAGCAACAGTAGCTTCGCTATTGGGACTGGCAAACGGAATAGAACGTTACGCCGCATACTATCACGGGAAAAACGAACCTGAAAAAGTAAGAGGTACAATTATAACCTCTTTTAAGATATCCTTAGCCCTATCCCTAGTAATAGGAACGTTGCTATTCATATTTGCAGAACAACTGGCCACCAGCCTGTTTAACAAGCCAGAAACCGCAATCGTAATCCAGTTTATGGCCTTGGCATTGCCTGCAGCTACCCTATCGGAATTATGCTTTTCTACAATGAAAGCGCTAAAGCAGATAAAATACGCCGTACTTTCAAAAAATGTCTTGGATAGCCTTTTCAAGATAATACTGGCCGCCATTCCAACGGCGATGTCCCTAGGAATATTGGGCTTAAGCGTAGGATATGCCATCGCAACTTTTATAACCTTCCTTACGTTGTTTTATTTCCTGGACAAGAAAGTCTTTTCTATAACCTCCCGCACGGCAATAAAGATATCCGTAACCCGCGAACTAGTCGTGTTTTCAGCTCCGCTGGTGCTAGTATCAATAATTAGCTCATCTTTTTTCATAATAGACACCATCGCACTAGGAATATTGAAAAATGCCACTGAAGTCGGAATATATAATGCAGCCGCTCCAACGGCAACTCTGCTGCTAATAGTTCCAACCGCGCTACTCTCCCTTTTCCTACCCTTAATAGCAGGAGAATACGCTAAAGAGAATAAGGAACAAATAATATCCGCCTACCGTACGGTATCCAAATGGATATTGCTAGTAAACCTACCGGTTCTTTTTGGAATAATCCTGTTTTCACACACTATGATACTAACCTTTTTCGGATCGGACTACGCCTCCGCAACTGTGCCATTAATAATACTATCCGCAGGCTATTTCGTACTTAGTTTTTTTTGGACGAGTCTCTACCTGCTCAGTATGCTTAAGAAAAGTATGCACATAATGATATTTGCAATAGCAAACGCAGGAATAAACCTAGCACTGGCATTTTTGCTAATTCCCGAACACGGCTTGATTGGAGCAGCAACAAGTACGGCGGTGGCAATGACAATCTACGGACTGTTATTGTTTGTTGGCGCACACAATTATTTCAGGATAAACCCATTAAGCAAGAAAACCGCGTTTTTCGGCGTTGCCGCTACAACCGTTTTCGGAGTAGCCACTGCATTAAGTTTCGGGCTGGAATTAAACCTATTAGAAAAGGTTTTTCTGTTCCTCGCCATACTCTTATTATACTCTCTTGCGGCAATTAAACTACGGCTCATCGGACAAATGGAAAAAGAGATTTTTACCCGCGGACTTATAAGAATCGGATTCAAAGGAAAACTATAATAAACCCTGAAAAGTGATAACCATGGAAATTGAAGGCGAAAACC
This sequence comes from Candidatus Micrarchaeota archaeon CG1_02_51_15, assembly GCA_001871495.1. Lineage (GTDB taxonomy): Archaea > Micrarchaeota > Micrarchaeia > Norongarragalinales > UBA8480 > UBA8480. The sequence continues at coordinate 8,960 of MNVG01000018.1, read as the reverse complement.
CGAGTCTTAAACACAACGTAAAAGCATTTTGGAATACTACCCCGTGCGGAACTTTTTTAGCCACGCGTAAGCCTGGAACTAAAGAGTATTTTGCCGAGATAGACCGTTTGCGTTATTACTGTTATCCGTATGCCTACTCCTATTTACCAAAAGTAGCCGGTTTCAGCGAATATGCTGGAAAAGACGTGCTTGAAATAGGGTGCGGCGTAGGAACCGACTTAAGCCAATTCGCCAAAAACGGCGCGAACGTAACCGGAATAGACCTCACCGAAGCCGCAATCGAACTGGCAAAACAACGCTTCGACGTAATGAAACTCAACGGCAACCTCCTTACTGCAGACGCAGAAAATCTCCCCTTCAAGGACAATTCCTTCGACTTAGTATACTCATTTGGAGTACTACACCATACTCCAAACACCCAACGAGCAATAAACGAGGTACATCGCACACTAAAACCGGGCGGCAAGGCATTCATAATGCTTTACCACAAGACCTCTTTTGAGTACTTAACTTTACTCGCCAGAAAGGCAATAAATCCCAGCAGATGGAAATGGACCGTCCAAGAAGCAATCAACTACGAAACGGAAATGAACAAGAACAAGGATGGGCCTACTAATCCCTTAACCAAAACATATACCAAGAAAGAAGGACTTAATTTCTTCAAGGGTTTTTCAAAGGCAACCGCGCACGTATATTGGATACGAATTCCGAAAATAGGCAAGTATATCCCAAATTCATTGACTTATCCACTATCGCGGTTAATAGGTTGGCACTTAGTAATAGAAGCCACTAAATGAACCAAAGGCGGAACCATGCTCGATTACAACCGGATGCACGACGAGAGAAAATCATATTCCCCTGCTTATACCGAAAAAAAGGCAACCGATGTCATTAAGGAAAGCGTGCAACAACTTGGAGGAAGCGTACTTGATTTTGGATCTGGTTCAAACGGCTCATTCGACCACAAACGAATCGCCATAGAATACTACTCCTTCGACATAGACCGACAAAACTCGGCAGATTACCACAGCCTGAAAGAAATCAAACGCAATTTCACAACTATAGTATTTTCTGACGTACTTGAGCACATGAACCGGAAACAAATAGATAAATCGCTCGCATGGGCGACAAACCACTGTGAAAACATAGTGCTTAAAATACCTCTAATAAACCCATTAAACTTAGGTGAAATCCTCTGCGACAGCACGCACGACATAACCTCTTTTTCGCTGCTGCAATCAAAAGACTTACTCTGGAGAATAGAAAACAAATTAGGTATGAAAATTACGATGTATGCCTATTCCACCCCTATTTCGACAAACCCACTAAAACTAGTAATACAAAAAATAATAGCGTGGGCATGCAATTGCCCGCGGCATTCCGACATAATTATAATTGCGACCAACAAACGAATAATGAGGTAATGGATTTGAAAGCAGTGATACTTGCCGCCGGCCAAGGAAAACGACTTATGCCCCTAACTTCAGAACTTCCAAAAAGCCTGCTCGACATAAAAGGAAAAAGCATTTTGGAGAGAATACTAGACAACCTATTAGAATGCGGCATAAACGAGGCCGCTATAGTAGTTGGATTCCAAGAAGAAAAAATACGCGGCAAAATAGGCACAGAATACCGCGGAATTAGAGTCACTTACATAACAAACCCACTCTACAAGATAACGAATAACATCTTTTCCGTTTGGCTTTGCCATGAATACGGACGAGAAGGGTTTTTACTCATAAACGGCGACGACGTCTTCGATTCAAAAATACTCCACAATATAGTCAACTCAGAACATGCGAACGCGGCAGTTATTGACTTAAGCAAGACGAATCTCCCAGAGGAAGCCATGAAGGCAACAGTTAAAAACGGATTACTAACCGCAGTAAGCAAAAAGATACCCCCTTCCGAAACAAGCGGCGACGCTATCGGAATATACAAGTTCTCAGAAGAAGGCGCAACCCGTTTATTCACAGAAATAAAACAACTACTGCTCGACGAACAACACAATACATTCTACTTAGTTGCCCTCGACAAGCTAATAAAAAACTTCGAATTCCACGCCATAGCCACCGAAGACACGTGGTGGGATGAAATAGACGACTTAAACGATTACAACAATGTACTCGCCAGGTTTTAGAATTGTGCGGCATATGCGGATTCAACTGGACCGATAAACCCCTATTGAAAAACATGACCGAAACAATAGCCTATCGCGGTCCCGACCAAACCGGCTATTACTTCGATGATCATGCTTCAATAGGCCATCTACGGCTCAAGATAATTGACTTAAGCGAAAACGCAGCCCAACCCATGTCAAACGAAGATGACAGCCTGATCCTGGTTTTCAACGGAGAAATATATAACTTCGTACAACTCCGCAGAAGCCTTGAACAACAAGGCCACCGCTTCAAAAGCCTCAGCGACACCGAAGTAATCATCCACGCATACGAACAATATGGAACCGATTGCGCCGCTCTTTTCGAAGGGATGTTCGCATTTATGATATGGGATCCGAATAAGAAGATTTTCTTCGGAGCCCGCGACCACGCAGGCATAAAACCATTATACTATCACTGTTACAATGGAAAATTCATTTTCGCTTCAGAGGCAAAGGCCATCCTACAAGTACCCGGGATTGAAAGAAAAATAGACGAAACCGCCCTATCCTGCCTAATCGATAATCTTTTCGTAAAGGGAAACAAAACCCTGTTTACCGGAATATTCAAACTACCCCCCGGTAATCAATTAATCTTCAACACTCTGACACATAAACTAGAAATTTCTCCTTATTGGCAACCCATCCTACGACCAACTAAAATGACCCTCGACGAAGCAAGCGACTTGATTGACGCCGTTCTCGCCAATTCAGTTCAAAACACACTAATAAGCGACGTTCCCTTGGGAATTGCACTCTCCGGAGGCCTTGACTCGAGCTTATTAGCGGCCTTGGCAGCTAAAAAAACAAGCCTTAAAACATTTACGGCCGGCTTCGGAGTCGAAACGGACGAGTTTTCTTACGCCCGCGCAGTAGCAGAACACATCGGCTCCGATCACACCGAACTCCACATCAGCCTATCTGGCTTGACCGAAAGTATTCCTGAGATGATATGGCACCTTGAGAGTCCTCCAACCCGCACGGCAGTAATGCCAACGCTACTACTCGGCAAGGAAATGCGCCGCCAAGTAACCGTAACCCTATTAGGAGAAGGAGGAGACGAATTGTTCGGAGGCTACGAAAGGCATCTTCAATTCGCAACAAAAACGTTTAACGGCAACGAAAAACTTTTAGACGAAACCTTCTTCAAAAAAAACGAAAAACCCGATTACTTTACACTTAAGACAGCACTTCACCCTCCAGGGACACGAATGTCCGCAAATCTTGACTACAAAAACGAGTACCTCAACCAAGCCCTTTTATATGACTTTCAAAACCAACTCCCCGGAGTACAACTCAACCGCGTCGACAAACTAACAATGGCTAGCTCAATAGAAGCCCGCGTGCCTTTCCTGAACAGGTCCGTAATAGAAGCCGCGTTCACAATTCCCTCCGCCTTAAAAAGCGACGGCAAAACCGAAAAAATAGTTTTAAAAAATCTCGGCACCCGCTATCTCCCTAAAAAAATAACCTCGAGGAAGAAAGTAGGAATGCAAACCCCCTTATCCGAATGGTTTGACTCCGAATTCCTCGAGTTATGCAACAACATACTTGATGAAAAAAACATTCGAGATATCTCCTACCTAAACGCAACGACGATCCGAAAAACCCTGAAAAAAAACAACCTGCTCCGCCGCCTACTACCTCCAAAAACAACCACGTTCAAGCTGAACGTCGCAAGAAACTATTACGCGGGCAAGCTATGGTTCCTATCCATGCTAACCATATGGCACAAACTATACATTGAACCGGAAAAATTCGGAAAAACAGCTACTTACCCCAACTTATCTCGCATTCTATGATACTTTACACATCGCCCCAACCAAACCAAATTAGACCACGCGCCATAAACGATAAGCGCGTAAAAATGAATGGACAAGAGCGCGCCCAACGTAAGAATTAACACCTGAACGCCTGGACTGAAGCTTTTTGCAATCGAAAAAAGACTAATTACACTCCGCGCCAGTGTTTTCTCCTCGCCCTCTCCCGCCCTATCCTGGAAGGCAAATAACTTCTCACCAAAAACAAGTTGCCCATACTGAAAACCAAAATTCGCAACTGCGAACCCAAGAACCGAGACAAACCCAATCACAACTGCCACCATACCCCATTCTCCAAAAGCTCTGAAAGCAAATGCAGCTAACAACACAATTGTTCCCACGGTGTCAACGATTCCATCCAACCACTTACCAAAATTGCTTTTCAAACTCTTTAGTCGCGCAAGCTCGCCATCCGCACAATCAAGTACAATATACAATTGGATAAAAAAAGCAGCTAATATCGCGCCTACTAACGAATCCATCCACACAATCAAACCCGCTGCAATCAATGCAGAAAACAACGCGGCAACCGTAACCTGGTTAGGCGTAACCGAAGTCAAAAACAACCTAGTCGAAACGAGTCTTGAGAAAGGCCTTACAATCAGGACATTAACCGGATCGCTATTGGGTTTCAGCAACTTTTTATTGGTTTCTTCATCCATCAACCAACCACTCCCTTTTTCCTAATCAACAACACGCACGTCTCACCCTTGCCCTTAATCAAGAGCTGATCCAACCAAAACAAAGGAAAGAAAACAATTGAAAATAGGGTTCGCCAATCACGATACGCCATAAAAAAATCAAATAATTCACGCGCCACCCTACCTTTAAGAGCATAAAAACGACTTACTTCGAAACGCCCGTCGTCCAAAACCTTCAGCGCATCAACATACCTAGAAAGCGCGCTTACAAAAACAGTTCCGCCCGGCTTGGTTACCCTCAAGAGTTCCGAAACCACTTCATCCTTGAAACCACTGCACTGACCTATTACACTCACGCACGCCACCGAGTCGAAAGAACAGTCAGGAAAACCCAACTTCTTCAAGTCCATAATTCCATAAGCTATCTTTTCGCCGGGATTATTATATTTCTCAGCAGTCGCAATCGCCACATCACTGACATCCACTGCGCACGTCTCCAGAGTACGAGCAGACAATGCAAGGGTTATAGCACCATTGCCACAACCAGCATCCAAAAACTTTCCTGAAACCATACTTTTTAGAAAACCATACTCCCACCTGCGAATAGGGTGAAACCAAAACCAATTACGAAAATAAAACTCCTTAAACAATCCACGATCCCTCTTCACTACAAAATACTCCTTCCAACCCCACTCTGCTCCCACCCAAAACGGTTAACAACCTGCTCCTTTAACCACTTCAACTCGAGTAATACTTGGACTTAACTCAAGATTATAACTTCGCGCTTCCAACCGCCCTTAATCCCTTGGCGTCCAAGCGCAGCAACAACAGGACGTCGCCCTCGTCGAAAGCCAACGGCTTGTGGAAAACCAGTTTCACCTTACCGGCTTTCCCGGCGGCCACCACCCCCTCCAAGTCGCAGGGAACCACCTGCAAGCCCACGCAAGCGTGCAGAACCTCGCGGCCTTCCTTGCCCAGCGGCTCTTTGACGAACTTGGAAACGCTCGTTTCAACTTCAAGCTGCTGCACCGCCTTAAGGGGCTTCGAACTCAAAAACTCTCCCTTCCCCACTTCCGCGCTCGTCACTCCCTTCATTGAAATTCCAAAGCGATCCCAACACTCAGCGGAAGAAACGTCGTGGTCCTGCTTCTGGATGCTCCTAACCTCAACCGCCTTGCCTGAAGGGAACGCAGTAAGTTTGTCGTGAACCTTCATAGTGCCGCGCAACAACACGCCGAGCGCCACGCTGCCAACTCCCTTAACTTCAAAAGCGTGGTCAACAACCCCCTTAACCGGCCCATCAACGAACCCAGGCTCGAACGCAAGCACGGCCTCTCTCGCCTCCTCCACTGAAGAAAACCGCTTCCAACCCTCCAACGAAGTCCCCTTGACAAACGGAGCGAACTGGTCCGGGTTGTTAGAAACAATGCAGCCGTCATTCTTTCCAAGCAAGTCGGCCGCAACAATCGTCTCCCCAACCGCCGGCGTCAACGAGTTGGCAATCAAAACGCAGTAATTCGACAAGTTCAAAGCAAAAACCAACGAGTGCACCTTGGAAGGAAACTGCACGCAATCCACGCAAGTAACCAACTTGCCTTGAAAAACCGAGTTGTAAAACGCAATCTCGTCCACGGTCCCCTTCTTGGCCAACGCCTTGCACACGTCCTCCCTCAAGTCCGCGTCCTCGCCCAAAACAGCTACATTCAAACTTACAGTCATAATACAATCAACGCCCTCTGCCTTTATTCAACCACTCCATAGTCTCAAGCAAGCCGCCTTCCACCGAAACCCGCGACGACCAGCCCAACTCTTCTTTGGCAAGCGAAACACCTAAACACATCCGCCTCACTTCCCCCTTCACAGCAGGCCCGCGCCTGACCTCCGGCACCCTCCCCGAAAGCCGCGAAAGCAACGAAACAACCTCGTTCACCGAAGTCTCCTTCCCGCTTCCAATGTTCAAAAACTTTCCAGAACCGCGCTCCACAGCCAACAAATTCGCTTCAGCAACTTCCTTCACGAAAACAAAATCACGCGTCTGCAAGCCGTCTCCCTTCAACTCCAACGCCGCCCCCTCACTAATCCTATCTGCAAAAACCGCGATTACGCCCCCCTCCCCGCGCCCATCCTGCCGCGGTCCGTAGACATTCGCGTAACGCAACGCAACAAAATCCAACCCGTACAACTCACGGTAAACCCACAAGTAGTCCTCTACCGCCCTCTTGGAACAACCATACGGAAAAACCGGCGCCAACAAATGAGTCTCCTTCACCGGAAGACCTACTGGCACCCCGTAAACCGCGCACGAAGACGAATAAACCACTTTTCGCACGCCGTGCCGCCTACAACACTCCAAAACATTAATCGAACCAACCAAATTAGTTACCGCATCCTCAGCCGGCACCTTCAACGAAGTACGCGCATTAGTCTGAGCAGCCAAATGAAACACCACTTCCGGCTTCTCCCGGCAGAAAACAGCGTCCAAACCAACAGCGTCGCAAACATCCCCCCCGCAAAAAACAGCCCGCTTGTCCAAATTCTCCTCGCGTCCCGTAGACAAGTTGTCGACAACCGCCACTTCCCAACCCCTTTCCAAGAGCAAGTCCACAACGTGCGACCCGATAAAACCAGCTCCGCCGGTAACCAAAGCCTTCACAAGCCACCACAAAACGCTTTTTATAAAACGCTTCCGCTATGATTAGAGCTAAAAGGGATTAAAAAATGACCGAAAAACCCCGCGTACTCTTCCTCGGCTCCAAAGAATTCCCCTACGGAGCAAACAACGGCCAAGACCCCATAAAATCAGGCGGAATCGAAACAGCAGTCCAAACCCTTGCAAACGCCCTCGCTTCCAGAACCCGCTTGACAATAGTAACCCGCGACTTCCAACAACCAAACTCAACAAACGGCGTTACAATAAAAAAAGTCCCATGGCTCAAAGGCGAGTTCCTCCGCAACCCCTCGTTCAACGCCTCGTCTTTCACCGCCGCACTAACACAACCCTGTGACTTGATACACTGCCACGGACTCGTAGCCGGCTTATTCGGCCTCATTGCAGGCCGATTGCGCAACAAGCCAATAGTCGTAACCCCTCACGGCATTGCAAGCGGCCAACCCCAATACCCCGCACCCCTCAACGCGTTCCTGCTTGCACTCGAACGCCTAGTCTACTCCCGCGCAAACGCAACTATATTCCTAAGCCAAGGCGAAAAACAACGCTTTGCCAACAAGAGCGTCTTCGCCAAAAACCCGGTAATCATCCCCCTAGGAATCCCGTTAGAGCGCTTCGAGCGCCGCGCGAACTCGTTTGCAGCCTCAAGCTTCCGCCAAAAAAACGCGGTACCCCAAAACGCAACAGTAATAACGTTCGTAGGCCGCTTGGTGAAAGTCAAAGCCTGTGACGTGCTGCTTAAAGCATTCAAGAAAACACGCGACAAAAACACCATACTGCTAATAGTTGGAGACGGACCCGAACGAACTGCGTTGGAAAAACAAGCGTACGAACTCGACTTAGGCGGCCGCGTGCGCTTCCTCGGACACCGCTCGGACTTACCGGCAATCATGGCAGCAACCGACGTTTTCGTGCTACCAAGCCACTCCGAGGGTTTGCCGTCGTCAATGCTGGAGGCAATGGCGTCACACTGCGCCTGCATAGTCACCGACATAGGCCTGCCTGTTGAAAACGAAGTTGACGTACTGGTTGTAAAACCGGGAGACGCGGCTGCGCTTGCGCGCGCAATAACCAAACTCGCTAAACGCCCACGGCTCCGCGAACAACTAGCACGCAAGGCGTTTCAGAAGACGGTCAAAACCTACGGAATACAAACAACCGCAAGACAACACCTGCAGCTGTATTATTCTTTGCTGAATAGAAAACCAAACAGGTAGACTAAAGCAATTCGAGTTTTTTCTTCAGCAGTTTTGCCGTTGCGTAAACCCGCAGGGTTATGGCTTTTTTGCTTAGGGCGTATTTTTTGGTTCTTGCCCCGGCTGGCGAAGTTCCAAGCACTTCGGCAACTATGTGTTTTGCCTGCATTTCTTTCAAGACCTTCAGCAAGCCCGGCTCGGTAAGTTTAGTAGCGCGCACTAATTCCGGCCATGTTTTAGGGCCTTTGCTTAGCGCCTCCAGTACCGAATAAGTGGAGTCTCTCATAAGCAGAGCCACCGCACCCCATTCCGAAGGCTTGTAACGCGTGACATGTAAAAACACTTAACCCGATTTAAGCTAAATACTTAACTGATAGTTATAGCTAATAATTTATATACTGGAACTTCTTTTTAGTGTGTATGACTTGGGGTTTGGCTCGTGGCGAGGCGTTTCTGCCGCGCACTTCGCTTTACGAG
>MNVG01000038.1:401-7834 GCA_001871495.1 Candidatus Micrarchaeota archaeon CG1_02_51_15 | reverse complement strand
TTTACGCAATGGATAAGCAACTCCTCGGCTTCCTCGCAAAACAATGCCCTAGCGCCTCGTTGTTTCCACCCAACGGAGTGAAAGACCCGGCAGCGATTTACCCCACCAAAACAGGAGACCCTTTCCTGGACGCGTTAAACGAAGTAGAAGCAGGCGTTAAGCTCATGTTAGCAGACAAGAGGGAGTAACTGAGCTTTCACCCTACCACCGACTTGCGGCTGTTCCTTCCAACCCCGCGACTTAATCGCTTCTGTTTTCCGTTCCTGCTCGGTAGAACCTCGCTGGTCGCGTGCTTTCCTGCTCGCGCTCACGGGGAGAACCCTATGCTCTCTCCCTGAACGCACAACCTTATAGGTTGAAACGGGTTACGCTTGTCAGCGTTGCCTGAAAATGACAAAACTGTCAAATTGTCAAATCCCACATAAGTTAGAACCAAAACCCGTTATGGACCCCCAAAAGCAGGTTAATAATAATCATACACGTCAGCATGCAAACAACGGATTACAGGCCAAACAGGCATCTAGACGAGTTCGTGTAATTATAAAGAATTGGACGAGGCCATACAGACCATAAACTTGTTACACGTGTTAGGACCATTCGTGTAATTAGATACTTACACTAATCACGCCCGTCATGGAGTTGTTACGGATGCCAGGACGCGGTATAATTATAAAGAATTGAACAACGCGCCCGGGTAGCGTTGTTGCTAAATTCAATATAGAAGCAGGACTTCGTTCCCACAAGACGGGCAATAAAACAAGTCGCCTATTCGACGATTGGTTTTACCCACTTCCACGCCGTTCTTCTTTACTCTCATGTCCTTCCGGCATTTCGGACAATAAGGCCAACACACCATAATTATCGCCTCCTAGTGTCGTTGCAAAAGCCAACGACCTTTCCTCCCGTTTGCTAAACCCGCTTCCCTGCTGCTAAAACCCCGCTTTTCCGTTTGACTCCTGCAACAACGCTCACATCCCCCCCCCACTCACCGTTACAATACTTTTTCCTCGAAGTGAACCCTCTTGACTCCAAACAATTTTCAACCACCTTCAAATCGTCAACCAAGTCCACGGACTCGGGTTCGCACAACCCGTTCTCGGAGACGAAGCTCTCGCCGAACCCGTCAAAACGGATTTCTCGCGCAATCCGTTCAAGCATTCTTTTTTTGAATGCCTCGCTTTCCAGCACGCTTCCCAACCTCCTTCTCCCGCAAAAAAGCGTTAATCTTCTTGTTGGACAACGGGCTACAAACCATCAACAGGGAATCACGGAAATTCTGTTCGTGCTTGGATTTCGCCGCGTAGTCAGCCGAACCAACCCAGAAGTCAAGGGTTTGCGCGTAACGAAGCGACAACTCCCTTAATTGCTTGGTTGAAAGGCGTCCCAACAACGCCTTCTTCTTCTCGCGTTCCGCGGCATCCCAACACACGTAGAAAGATTTTCCGCACGGGACCAGGACGACCGACGCGCCCTCGAAATCATTCAAAAAAACGCACAACAGCCGGGCTAATTCAAGCGCGTCCCGGTTACTCAAAATGAATCTCTGGCTCTCGCCAACTTTTTTCTCCAAATTCAGTCACCTCACCCAGTTTCCTTTAACCTTCTTGAAACCCATTTCGCGAAGGCGTTTTGCCGCGGGGTCCCGCTTGGACCCCTTTTTTACGTGGAATCCGTTGCGTTCCTCGAACCCTTCCGCGTCCAATATCAGTTTCCTTTCGGATTCCCTTTCGGCCGCGTCCGCCTTACAGAACCCGTTGTACGCTTCGTCGTCAAAGGTGGACTCAAAACCATTCAAAGCCGAGAAAGCAACCATTTCTTCGGCCAGGGTGAGCCGTGAAACCATTAGATGCGGGCATTTTTCGGAGCACCCTTCTACCCCCAGGCAGTAAGCGCAGGTTGCCAGGCCCGGATTCAACTTCTTGCACCACTTGGGTCGCGGTTTCGGATTGTAAAACGGGTTCTGAACCCGAAAACTCTTGCCTTTAATCAACTTTCCTTCCTCGTCCAAGCCCTTGAATTCGTGGTAGGTTTCCTTCTTTTTCCGGGACAACCCGTAAAAGCAGTGCAATTCCACTAACGCCCTTGAAACCAACGCAACAACCCCCAAACCTTACTGTGCAACAAAAAACTGCACTCGCATATTTAAGGTTTGTGGTGGAAAAAACAGCACAGTAAAGTTTTAATACCAAAACCGCGGTGTTCTTGTCTAGGCAGTACTGTATAAAAGGAGGCTGCAACAATAATTGAATTCGGTGGGAAAAATCGCGGGCAACACACTCGTATCCAGTTTTTACAGCATCGAACCATTCATGCCCGCGGCCCTGGCGTTCCACCCGGATAAGATAATCCTCTTAATTGACGCGGATTCAAAGCCGGAAGCGCGGCACAAACTCGACGCAAACATTGAACTCGTCAAGAAGACCCTGGGCACCGCCATTTTCGTGAAAACCGTTCCCGTGAAACAATACGACTTGTTGGACGTGGCCAAGAAAACCGTGAAGTTGATTGAAGAGGAGCACGGCTCGGGTAACCGCGTTTACTTGAACGTTACAGGCGGGAGGCGCACCGTCATGATGGGCGCGTTAATGGCTTGTTACACGCGCTCGGAGATGGTGGAGCGCGTGGTTTACTCGCTTGAAGAGACGAACGAGTTGATTGAACTCCCGAAGCTATCAATGGCTTTGTCGCAGACGAAGCGCGGCATCCTCGAGTTGCTCGCAAAAGGGCGCAAACCCATACCGGAAGTCGCTGAAAAACTCGAAAAAACGCGGGGGATGGTTTACGCGCACCTCCGCGAACTCAAGGCTCTCGGTTACGTGAACGATGACTTCGAGTTAACAGTTGCAGGGAGAATTGCATTGTTATAGGTTTTTGAAAATGGCTTTGATTGGTATTAAGAGCAGGAAAGAAAAACACTTGGAAATAGTCGAAGAATCTCAATTCTCCAAAGATAACCAAGAAAAAAAATTGCAGGAGATTCTCGAAGAGCACCCCGAACTCGTTTCCGAGGGCAGCATAACCCTGTGCGGCACTAAGTCGTTGCCTTCTCGAAAAACCCCAGACTTGATTCTATGTAATAAAGATGGAACGCTCACTATAGCTGAGTTAAAGCGGGGAAAGGCATCACGGGACGCAGTCGCTCAATTATTGGGTTACGCGGCTGAATTACATAAAATGACTTTGGAAGAATTCTCTAGTTATATCGGGTTAAGTATTTCCGAACTAGTTGAAAAATCAGGGGTTGAAGAAGTAGAGGAAGAAACTCAATTCAAAAAAAAACTTGGAGAAAAGCTTGTTGAAACCGCGTTTACTATTAGTTTCTTATGATATTGACGACGAAGCTAAGCGACTCGCCGACTTTCTTAGAGAAGCATGCAACCTCCCGGTTTCCTGCGTTAATTTCGATTATTATTCTAATGAAGACCGCGAAATATTCGTTCCAAAGTCCATTGGCGAAGAGTATGTGGAAGAATTAGAGCAAAAAGAGTGGAGCCAAACCGAAAAAGCCTATTGTGCGTTTTTTGAGGATATAGCAACCAAGTTCAAGGAAAGGAATCCTGGTAGAACCGATCGAAAAGTAACTCACGCTTCTTGGATGGACATTTCATCAGGAATTTCTGGGTTAAAGAAAACACATTTAGAGTGGGAATTTCGTGGTCGCGGTAGCAAAAACAAGGAGTTTTGGGTGAGCATTCACTTCGAACACATGAAGAAGGGCCGCGAGCAAAACAAGAAAATTTATGAGATATTCAAGAAACTCGAGGAGAAAACAAAACTTTTCGAGAAAGAACTTGGAATTACCCCTGAAATTCGTTTCGAGGAATGGCGAGCGGTCATTGGAGTGAAAAGGGATGTCGGCTCGTTAGAAGCCGCCGACAACCCTGAAACTAAGAAATGGGCGGTTGAAACAATGACAAAGCTGGATACTGCGTGGAAGAAAGCACTCAAACAACTCGATTTCGTGGACGACAACTTCCAACTCACCACCGCAGGGAGGATAGCGTTGCTGTGAATAATGGTGGAGGAGATATGCATGTCTGTAGGCAGTGGTGAAGGGCGATGGCTCGAAGATGTCGCTTCCGACTATTTTAAAAGAAAGTATTCGAAGAGCCTCGTTGTTAGAAACATTAGACTGATAAAACAAAAAGGCAAACCAGGACAAGGAAAAGAAATCGATCTGATAAACATCGACGAAGAGACCTTGCGGTTAGTAGAGTGCAGAACTATTCAACGGGGACGTTCAGATGACTTGGAGAAAACCGTAGAGGAACTAAAAACGAAGAAAAAATTATTTTTAGAACAATTTCCTTGGGCTGGCAAGGACAGAGATACGGAGCTCTTCTATGTTTATGAATCTACGCGGGGGGACGAGTTCATACTTGGACTTAAAAACCGCAAAGTGAACACCATATCCGTTCAGGAAATTGTAGACTGGTTCATAGACCGGGAGAAAAAAACAAACGGCAAGAAGTCTGTTGCGGGGTACACTGATGGCGGAAGGCTGCTGATTTCGCTATTACGTTATTGGAAAAATAAGCAAAGCAATTAAAACCGCATTTGCGATAGCGTGACTGGAACTTAAAAGAAGGTGGTACTGCTATTTCACGCTTCTTTTTTGTATTGTTCCACTATGCTCCTGAATAACGGGTCGTCAGCGTTTGTTTTGAGTAACTCTTGAAAGAAGGTTTCCGGGTTTTCCTGCCATCCAAGGAACCGTTCCAAGTGTTTTTGTATGGTTTTGAAGGCGCTGCTTCTCGGCTGCGCTCCATCCACTTCCGCTTGGCAGTTGCCATCGTTAATTATTTTTCTTAAGCCAACGAATCCTATTGCAACTCGTATTTTTTCCAGTGGAATTCCCCTTGCTTGAGCGTACGCCCGCTTATACAACTCGAGTTGCCGCCGGTATACGCTAGCATTTTTATTGTCCTTGCTGGTTTTCCAGTCAACAATTAGATATTCGTCTTGATTCTTGAATACCGCGTCAACGAATGCTTTAAAGTTTAATTCGCTTTGCGTTGAAACAATTGTTTTAATCGGGACTTTTAACTCGCATTCGGCTTCAACGAACTCAGGGTAATCCTTCTTGATTCCCTCGATTAATGCAACCCCATTATCAAATATCAGTTTTTCTTCTTCGCTCGGCTCTACGAGGCGCTGGTTAAGGTAATTTGCTAGCAAATTATGGACGGACGAACCTAAACTCGTCGCGTACGTGGTTTCACTTAACCCTAGAATATTCCTGGTAAAGTATTCGTACGCGCTCGGCGTTAACGCGGAGAAGGATACGCGGTCTAAACCCTTAAAATAGTTTTCAACAAACTCCTTGAGCCAGGAAGCGTCTTCTTCCAAGAGTTTTTGCGCGTCATCGTAATTCTTGTTAATGAATAAAGCGTAAGCCCGTTTTTGTTTCTCCTCGAAAGAAGAGCCCGTGTTCTCGGGTTCAACTTGCATTATTTCGCTAGCATCACTAGAATAATCCCGCGCTTTGTCAACTATCAAGAATAACTCTTTTTTAGCCCGCGTGAACGCCACGAAATCTATCCTCAACGCGTCTTCCTCTAACTCGGCGCTGGACGGCTCCCCATTCGCTTCAAGGATTTTCTCGACGATGTAATCGTAAAAACTCCTCTTGTTCCGGGTTTTCTTAGGCAAGTAAATAACGGTATCATACTGTAATCCTTTTGCCTTGTGAACCGTTGTAAGCGTGATTTTCGCGTCTTTTTTAGCTGTGGACGCTGCTAAATCTGTTACTTGTAAGTATCGAGAGAAACTATCCAGTGTTTTTTCGTCAAGCAAGTTAAGAGCTTCTTGGGATGAATCCAGTAAAGACTGGGCGGCTAGAACGTACTCCCGGCCGTACGGGATGCACAACGGAAAAATTCTCTCCCTGAATAATCGTGAAACTGTCTGGGTATCCTTTTGACTCTCTCTAATCTCCTTGAATTCGGGGCACGCTTTCAAAACGTCTTCCAAACTCAATTTCTTGTTTGAAGACAATTGAAACGCTTCGCGCAAAGTAATCGGGAAGAAAGGCGTGAAGAAAGCATTTTTAACGTCATTAACATCGTCACTGAACACTGCCTTAAGAAATTTTATTATATTTTCTTTTGCCTCCAGCGAGGAAGCAACGAATGTTGACGAGAATTCAATGTTTTTGTTTTCAAGTTCCTTTCCAATCTGCATTATTTGGGTGTTAGTCCTGGCAACGATTGCAACGTTTCCGTCTATTGAATTAAGGAGCGAACAGAGTTTACCTATTTTCTCGCCGCTTTCGGCTTCTATTACCTTTGGTTTTGGGCCGTGCGAGTCATCGTAACTCTTTAATCCTTCAAGCTCCCTTTTGCTTTCCTCGTCGCCAGTATTATTCTTAAAGTGTTCCGCGGAAAAATCAAGGATTTCTTGGGTGCTCCTCCTATTAGAAGTTAAATTTTGGATTAACGGTTTATTTGCTTCAAACAGCTTGAAGTTCGTAATTGAACCGCCTTGAAACCCAAAAATAGCTTGTTTCTTGTCTCCGACAGCAAAAAATTGTTCGCCGGATTCAAGCGCTATCCTCGCTTCTAACTCGTTAACGTCTTGGAGTTCATCAACTAAAATAAACTTGAATTTTGGCTTGTTTTTGAGCGCTAAAAAGTTTATGAGTAAGTCGGCGTAATCCATTCCTTTTTTTGCTTTCTCTATCTCGTATAAACCAAAAATTTCTATGAAGTAACAAAGGAAGACTTCAAGGTCTTCTTTCGATATTGAATCACTACTCCGTTCAAATTCTTCAATTAACTCTTTGGTTCGCGCTTTATTGATTTTATCGGGCGTGACCCCGTAACTCTTCAAGTACCGCATCAAATTTTCTATTTTAGGGACTATTTCGCTAATGAGGTAGTCGTCGCCGTAATTGAACACTTCTTTTTCTTTCAAGTACTCAAATATCACAAACCTCAAGAGGTTAGTTGAAATTATTTTCCCTTCATCAAGGTAATCCAAGGCATAAGAGTGAAAAGTGTAAACATTGAGTTCGGATTGGCCTACTTCTATTTTTTGTTCTTTTAATTCGCTTGAAATCCTTTGCTCCATTTCCCGCATGGCTTTATTAGTGAAAGTTAAGCAGAGGATGTCTTTTGGGTTCACGCCGGACTTCACTAAATTAACGTATTTTAAGGTTAACAAATGCGTTTTGCCGGTTCCGGGGTTAGCCGTTACTAGAACCGAGCCATCATGCGCTAACGCCTTTGCTTTCTCTTCGTCTAGATCGCACGTAATCCTCATTAATTTTGCCTCAAATAGTTATTTAGCACACCTTTCACTTTAAAACAACTAGTTGCGATTTCTGCCGCCGTCGCGACACGCCCGAGGCATATTATTAAATCAACTCGGAAGACGAGCTAACGGGTTACTGTCTTGAAGGCTGTTTTAAGAAGCCACTGGACGGCGGGTCC
>MNVG01000038.1:0-385 GCA_001871495.1 Candidatus Micrarchaeota archaeon CG1_02_51_15 | reverse complement strand
GCGGGAAAGGTTGGAGAAGAAGCGGTTAAGCTCAGTGAAGCGGAAACACTGGAAGACATCGGTCTAAAAGCGGTTTTAAAGACGGAAACTTTCAATAGTTAAGATATATTAAATGAAAAAATATGTAGACCATAGTTGGGACTTTAGCTCAGCCAACACAAAATATCTCACTCACGGCGTTCACTCATATCCGGCCATGATGATTCCTCAAGTGGCCAGACGCTTGATAGCCGAACACGGCAAAAATGCAAAACAAGCTCTCGATCCATTTTGCGGGTCAGGAAGCGTGCTTTTAGAGTTTAAGCTAGCGGGCATCGATTGTTTTGGTGTAGACATAAACCCGCTTGCGGTAATGGTTAGTCAAGTAAAAAATAGGCCATTACCG